>JBFISV010000122.1:0-7277 GCA_041608415.1 Woeseiaceae bacterium | reverse complement strand
TCTGGCCGTGGCGGCAGAGCACGAGTTTTCCCGCCATTGATCCTCCGTTTATGCGTCAGTGGGTGATGAGATTGCGCAATTCCAGCGCCGCGACGGACAGCGTCGCGAAGTCAATTTCACCGCGGAGTTTCATTTCTTCGACCATTGTCTTGTAGTGCGCGACTCCCTCGGCGTGCTGCTCGAGCCAGTCCGCGACGCGCAGATTCATGTCACGTTTGCTCCGCTTCTTGAGCAACTGGGCTGCGAGTTCGCGCCGCAGGCGGTAAAATTCCTCGCGCAGATTGCTGCGCGCGATCGCCTGCCAGCGCCCCTGCACCTTGAGGTCTTCGACGCAGACGTGCAGCCAGTACAGGCCCAGGCTTTCATTGAATGCCGAGTAAACCTTGGCGGATTCGAGGGGTTCCCGCTTGTATTCCGCGGCAAGATCGGCGATGTCCAGCGCCGGGCGCGTCAGCAGCAGGGACGACATCCTCTCGGCCAGGTCCTCGGGCACGCCCATGTCCATGAAGCCGCTTGCTGCGTTCTGGTGTCGAACGCGAGCCGCGGTCGACAGGACTGACGCGGTACGGGTGTAAACGGCGGTCATGCCCTCTTTGAGCCGCGCGACGGCCATCTCGATGTCGAGTTTGTCGCCGTAGCGGTCGATAAGCCAGTAGCAGACGTGTCGCAGCGTTCGCGCAACCTCGAACATCATCGAAACCTGCGCCGCCGCCGGAATCCTGTAGTCCAGGGATTCGATGATTTTCAGCAGGCTGCGTGCACGGCAGAGCTGGCGCGCGACGGTGTATGCCCGCGCAATCGTCACGACGCGGGCGCCCGTGTCGAGCTGTATACGCTTGACGAAGGCCGGCCCCATGCGGTTGACGATGTCGTTCGCCAACAGTGTCGCGAGAATCTGACGGCTCAGGCGATGGCCCGGCAGAAGATCCGCATAGCGTCG
This sequence comes from Woeseiaceae bacterium, assembly GCA_041608415.1. Taxonomy (GTDB): domain Bacteria; phylum Pseudomonadota; class Gammaproteobacteria; order Steroidobacterales; family Woeseiaceae; genus UBA1847. The sequence continues at coordinate 6,337 of JBFISV010000122.1, read as the reverse complement.
CCGCAGGGTGGTTGGGAAATATCGCGGCGGCTCGATGCGCAGGAAGTCCTCGAGCGACTCGTTCGACCCGATCAGGCCGTTGTAGAGATCGATCTTGGCGTAACTCAGGACGATCGCCAGTTCGGGTCGCGTAAAACTCTGTTTGCGCGCGCGTCGTTCCTCGATCTCGACGTCGTCCGGCAGGTGCTCCAGGTGGCGATCGAGCAGGCCCGTGTGCTCCAGGTTGGTAATCAGCCGCGCCGTCTCGTCGATTCGGTCGAGCGAACGAATTTCGCTCATGCTGATCGCCTGCGTCTGCAGGTAATTGTTTCTCAGCACCAGCTCCGCCACCTCGTCCGTCATCGACGCGAGCAGCTCGTTGCGCCTCGCGCGCGTCATGCCTTTTTGCTTGACGACGTCGCTCAACAGGATCTTGATGTTGACTTCGCGGTCGGAGCTGTCCACGCCCGCGGAGTTATCGATGAAGTCGGTATTGATGCGACCGCCGTTCAAGCTGAATTCGACCCGCGCGAGCTGTGTGAGGCCGAGATTGCCGCCTTCGCCGATGACGCGGCAGTTGAGCTCGCCGGCATCGACGCGCACGCTGTCGTTGCTGCGGTCGCCGACGTCGGAATGGCTTTCGGAACTCGCCTTGACGTAGGTTCCGATGCCGCCGTTCCAGAGCAGATCGACGTGCATGCGGAGGATCGCCCGGATCAGCTGGTTGGGTTGCAGGGACGTCTCCTTGATTCCCAGCATCTCGCGCGTCTCCTTGCTGAGGCGAATTGTCTTTGCCTGCCTCGAGAACACACCGCCGCCCTTGGAGATCAACGATTCGTCGTAATCCGACCAGCCGGAGCGATTTATTCGGAACAGCCGTTTGCGCTCGCGGAAACTCGCTGCCATGTCAGGGTCGGGGTCGATGAATATGTGCAGGTGATTGAACGCGGCCACGAGCCTGATCTTTCGCGACAACAGCATGCCGTTGCCGAACACGTCGCCGCTCATGTCGCCGATCGCGGCAACCGTGAACGGATCCTTCTGTGTATTGAGGCCCTGCTCGCGGAAGTGCCGCTTGACGGCTTCCCAGGCGCCGCGCGCCGTGATACCCATTTTCTTGTGGTCGTAGCCGGCCGACCCGCCCGAGGCGAAAGCATCGTCGAGCCAGAAATCGTATTCGGCCGAAATGCCGTTGGCGATGTCGGAGAACGTCGCCGTACCCTTGTCGGCGGCGACAACGAGGTACGGATCGTCGCCATCGCGGCGCACGACGCCCTCGGGCGTCACGACCTTGCCGTCGACGACGTTGTCGGTAATGTCGAGCAGCCCGCTGATGAACGTGCGATAGCAGGCTATGCCGGCCGCCAGGATCGCATCTCGATCGCCCGCCGGCAGCTGTTTGCAGTAGAAACCGCCCTTGGCTCCGGTCGGCACGATCACGGTGTTCTTCACGATCTGCGCTTTCATGAGGCCCAGCACTTCGGTGCGGAAATCCTCGCGCCGGTCGGACCAGCGCAAGCCGCCGCGAGCGATCTCCCCGCCGCGCAGGTGCACGCCCTCGACGGCCGGGGAATAGACGAAGATTTCGAATCGCGGCCGCGGAAGCGGCATTTCGGGCATGGCCGGCGAATTGAATTTCACGGAGATGCAGGGTTTCGGCGCAGCATTTTCGCCCGTCAGGTAATAATTCGTGCGCAGGCTTGCCGCCACCGCGCCGGCAAATGCGTTGAGTATGCGATCCTCGTCGACGTTGCGGGCGCGTGCGACGCCGCGTTTCACCGCCGCCTGCAGTTCGTCGAGCCGGCGATTGCGGGCGCCGTCTTTCAGCGATGGATCGAACTGCGTCTCGAATTGCTCGATGAGCAGCGTGACGAGCCCCGCATGCTGCACGAGCACGTCCTCCATGTACGCCTGGCTGAAAGGCATGCCGAGCTGCAGCAGGTATTTTGCATAACAACGCAGCAGCGACGTCTGCCGCCAGTCGAGTCCCGCCGCGAGTACGAGACGGTGCAGACCGTCATCCTCGACCTCCTTGTTGAGGGCCCGCATGAAACACTCTTCAAAGCGCCGCGCTACCGATCCGACGTCGATATCCTCGCCGCTCTCGCTGCGCAGGTGGAAGTCCTGTATCCAGAACGGGTCGCCATCGGACAACGTCAGCTCGTAGGGCCGTTCCGTGTAGACGTCGACGCCCATGTTTTCGAGCACCGGCAGGGCGCCCGAAAGCACGAGGGGTTCGTCGTCGCTATAAACGATGAAATGCGCGTGGCCGGACTCGGCATCTTCGGGCTTGTAGAGATTTACGGTGCGCAACACACCGTCGCTGCGCATGCTGTCGATCCGCTTGATGTCGCTGCACGCGTAGCGCGGGCTGGTTTCGTCCTGGTACCCGGCCGGAAAGACCTGGCCGTATGCGCGGAACAAGCGCTGTCCTTCGTCCGCCCCGAATTCGTCGACGAGTTCGCCGCGTATCCTGTCCGTCCACGTTATGACGATGTCGGCAAGGCGCTCTTCGATGCCATGGATACTGATTCGCGGACGCTCGCCGGGCAGCGTGCGTACGATGATGTGCACGCGCGCGAGCGGCGAGTCGAAAATCTGTGCACTGGATTCGACCGACACGCCGTCGAATGTCTCGAGAAGCAGAGCCTCCATCTTGCGGCGAACTGCGGTGTTGTATTTCTCGCGCGGAACGTAGACGAGGCAGGAAAAGAACCGCCGGAAGGTATCGCGGCGCAGGAAGAAACGCACGCGCTGGCGTTCCTGCAGATTCAGTATGCCGAGAGTCGTGCGCGCGAGGTCGGATACCGTGGTCTGCAGCAGCTCGTCGCGCGGAAACGTGTCGAGTATGTGCAGCAGCGCCTTGCCGCGGTGACCGGACTTATCCACACGATTGCGATCGAGGACCTTTTTCACCTTGAGGCGCAGCAGCGGAATGCGTCTCGGGCTCTCGCTGTAGGCGACCGACGTGAATAGCCCGAGGAATCGATGCTCACCGACGGCCTTGCCGCTCGCGTCGTAGACTTTCACGCCAACGTAGTCGAGGTAAGTCGGGCGGTGTACCGTCGAGCGCGAGTTCGCCTTCGTGATGATCAGCCAGTCTTTTGCGCGCGCCAGGCGGCGCATTTCCTTGGTCAGTTCGACGGGTTTGTCGCCCGTGGATTCGCTTGCGAGCAGGCCGAGACCGCTGCCTTCGACCGTTTTCAGGAGGATTCGCTTGCCGTGCCGGGACAGCGTGTACTGGCGATAGCCGAGGTACGTGAAGCGATTGTCGATCATCCAGTCGAGCAGCCCGCGCGACTCGTCGCGCAGCTCCTCGTCAGCGTCGACAGGGCCGAAACGCATGCTGTCACGGGCTTCCTGCATTTTCCTGCGCATCTTGCGCCAGTCGCGCACCGCGACCCGCACGTCCTTCAATACTTTCAGGAATTCGCTTTCGAGCAGCTTGAGTCGCTGCGGATCCGATTCGCGATCGACAGCCAGGCGAATGAGAGATTCGGGCTTTCCTTCCTTGTGGTCGTGCGGGAATATCGATTCGAGTCGCCCGCTGCGGTTTCTGACGACTTTGAACACCGGGTGCACGGTGATATGCACTGCGAGTTCCTGTCGATTGATGGCCGCGGTGATGGAATCGACGAGAAACGGCATATCGTCATTGACCATTTCGATGATCGTGTAGTCCGATGAATAGCCATGCACGCTTTCCTCGGGATTGTAAACGCGCAACAGCGGGCGGCCGGGGCGCCGCACGGCACCGAACGCAAGATGATCGAGCGCGACGCGCGCCATGGTTTTCTCCCGCCGTCCCTGCAGGTCCTCGACAGGTACGTCGGCGAAATAACCGGCGAGATACTGTTTCGTCTGTGCCCGGCTTTTGAGTACCGGGTCGGATACGCGCGCGGCGACAATAGCGTCGAGGATGCGCACTTTGGCGTCACTTCCGCGACGAAACTCGTTGACTGTCACAGCATCGGCTCCGGCCGACATAGGGGCCACCTCAGTATACAATTTATAATGACGGTGCCAACCATCGCTGCGAAGGTCAGGTGCGCCGCTCCTAAAGTTCTCCGGCTTTTTCGAGCAACATGTCCATTACGGAATTGAAACGTTTGATGTCCTCGTCGGACATACCGTCAAGAAGCTGCCGTTCGAATTCCAGCGCGACCTTGGCGACGCGATCGTGTACGACGCGTCCTTCTTCCGACAGGTTCAGAATCGAGCGGCGCCGGTCTGCGTCTGCAAACTGGCGATCGATGCGGCCCGCCTTGATCAGCTTTGTTACCGCACGGCTGACGGCGACCTTGTCGAGGAACGTCTGTTCGGCGACTTCGACGGCGGACAGTCCCGGGCTGCGCCCCAGGATCGCAATCACACGCCATTCGGGAATCGACAGTCCGAACTGCTTCGCATACTCGCGCGCAACCGCCGAACTCACCGTGCTGGAAAGCCGCGCCAGACGGTATGGCATGTAATGTTCGAGAATGAGTTCGTCGTTCATGACCGTCTGTCCGGCGCCTGCGACCGGACCCCCACTGACAACAGTAGCGACTGTTGCTGCCGTGATCAACTGCTACGCGAGGTGAGGTTCGTGAAGGTATCGGCTCGATTGCATTTCGGTCAGGCGACTGACCGTGCGGCCGAACTCGAAACCGAGCCGCCGTCCCGCATACAGCTCGTCGGCGCGGCTCGCCGCCGCCAGGATCAACTTTACTCGCCGGTCGTAAAATTCGTCGACCATCGCGATGAAACGCCGCGCCTGGTCTTCCTTCGTCGCGTCGAAGCGTGGCACTCCGGATACGATGACGGTCGGATACCAGCGCGCGAGTTCAATGTAATCGCTCTGGCTCCGGGGTCCGTCGCAGATCTCATCGAAGTCGAACCAGACGATTCCCTTGGCACAGCGGCGCGCGCGGATATGGCGGCCGTTGACGTCCAGCAGGCGGTCCGTTTCGATCTGGCTCGACGCCGACTCGTCGAAAACGAGTTCCATCCTGCGCGTCGCCGCCTCGTCGTTCGGCGACAGGTAAGTGCCGGCTTTCTCGAGCAGGCGCAAGCGGTAGTCGGGCCCGCCATCGACGTTGACCACGTCCGTGTATCGCTTCAAAGCTTCGATGGCGGGCAGGAAGCGGCTGCGCTGCAGGCCGTCCCTGTACAGTTCGTCGGGTGCCGAATTCGAGGTCGTGACGAGCGTGACGCCGCGCGTGAACAGGCCTTCGAGCAACCGGCCGAGTATCATCGCGTCCGCGATGTCGCTGATGAAAAATTCGTCGAAACACAGGACACGGGTGTCTGCGGCGATGTCGGATGCGACCCGATCGAGCGGGTCTTCGATGTCGCCGAGCGCTTTGATCCGCGCATGAACGCCGTGCATCATGCGATGGAAGTGGACGCGTTTCTTTGCCTCCAGTACCAGTGTCTCGAAAAACATGTCCATGAGGAAGGTCTTGCCGCGGCCGACGCCGCCCCACACGTACAGGCCCTTCACATTAGAACATTGCTTGCCGAAAAGGCGCATGAGCAAGCCTCGTCGTCTCCCGGCGTGCCGCTCGAGTCTGCCTTGCAGAGCGGCGAGCTGCTCGACGAGCGCCTGCTGCACCGGATCGCGCACATGGCCCTGACGCAGCAGGCTTTTTTCCCAGGCACTCCGAATCCCCAAAACCGTGATCGTCCCTTGAGCTACCCGCCCCGAAATTCAGCATAGCAAGATTACCTCAGCTAGAATAAGCGCCTCGTCCGGTGCGAAATGGAAGCAATGAGCGAACAAATCGAGCGTGAATCAATGGACTTCGACGTCGTCATCGTCGGCGGCGGTCCCGCGGGCCTGGCCGCGGCTTGCCGGCTCATGCAGCTCGACGACAGCCTGTCCGTGGTCGTGCTGGAGAAAGGCTCCGAAATCGGCGCGCACATCCTGTCCGGCAACTGTTTCGAACCCGGCGCACTCGAGGAATTGTTCCCGGACTGGGAGAAGCGCGGCGCGCCGCTGTCGACGCCGGTGTCGCGCGACGACGTTCATTACCTGACGAGCGCGAAGAAATCGATTCGCGTGCCGAACGTCTTCGTGCCGCGGCCGATGCACAATGACGGCAATTACATCATCAGCCTGGGCCGCCTGTGCCAATGGCTCGGCGAACAGGCCGAGGCCCTGGGCGTAAACGTCTTTCCGGGTTTCGCGGCCGCCGACGTCGTCTACGGCGAGGACGGTGCCGTCCGCGGCGTCGTCACGAGCGACATGGGCATCAGCAGGGACGGCGAGCGCAAGTCCGGCTTCCAGGCCGGCTACGAATTGCTCGGCAAGTACACGATCTTCGCCGAAGGCTGTCGCGGCAATCTTGGCGAACGGCTCATGCAGCGATTCGAT
>JBFISV010000121.1:0-7289 GCA_041608415.1 Woeseiaceae bacterium | reverse complement strand
GACCTCGTCGAGGCTCTGCGGCCGGTCCTTGTCGGACTTCGGCGCGGAGAAATACGAGATGCTGTTGTAGTCGATCGGCGGATAATGCACATGGGCCCACTTGGGCTCGGTCATTTCGAGCCATTGCCGGTACGCCTGCAGCCGCCACTCGAGCATGAAATCCGGCTCGTTCTTACGGGCCGAAATGGCACGGATCACGCCTTCGTCGAGGCCCGGCGGCAGGCTGTCGGCGTCGATGTCCGTAACGAAGCCGTGTTCGTAACGGCGGTTGACGAGCGATTCGATGTTGTCGGCTTCCGTTGACATGGTCAGGCCTTGTTTCCGGTCGATGGCTCTATAGTTATGGGCAATCCCGCGAATTTGAACCGCGGCAGCGGCCGATTCGCGCGTTGCAGGTCGGTGAGGCTCACGTCGTCGAGCGCCCGGCGTATCGCAACGTTGATCTGCTGCCAGGCGCCGCCGACCGAACAGACGCCCTCGTGTTCACACTGGCTGTCGCTTGCGCTGCATTCGGTAATCGATACGGGTCCCTCCAGTGCATCGATGACGTCGGCCGCGCTGATGTCCTGGGCCGCTCGCGCGAGCTGGTACCCGCCCCGCGCCCCGCGTGTCGACGTGACGAGACCGGCACGGGCGAGCGTCTTCAAGAGCTTGCTCACGGTCGGCAGTGCCACACCGGTGCCGCCGGCGACGTCGGCGGCGCTGACGAGCCGCGTGTCGCTGGCGGCAATGTACGCGAGAACGACCGTGCCGTAGTCGGTCAGCTTGCTGATCCTGAGCACTTCGACACCTCCGGGCGCAAATAAGGGACTATTTTAGTCCTATTTACGGTGCGAAGCCATACCCTGTGCGCCCCCGGGAACGGGAGTGCTATGCTACGGCGCGCCATGAGCAGCCCGTCCGACTACATCATCGAGATCCACGACCTCAATTTCTCCCGCGGGTCCCGGCAGATCTTCAAAGGCCTCGATATCCAGATCAAACGCGGCGAAGTCACGGCGATCATGGGGCCGAGCGGCACCGGCAAGACGACGCTGCTCAGGCTCGTGACGCGGCAACTGATCCCCGACAGCGGCGTGATTCTCGTCGACGGCATCGATATTTCGAAGCTCAACGTGGCCGGTCTCTACCGCCTCCGGCAGCGTTTCGGCATGCTGTTCCAGAACGGTGCGTTGCTGACCGACCTCAGCGTCTTCGAGAATGTCGCGTTTCCCTTACGCGAACATACGCGCCTGACCAACCGGCTGATACGTCATGTCGTGCTCACGAAACTGCACGCAGTGGGCCTGCGCGGCGCCGCCGACATGCTGCCCGCCGAGCTCTCGGGAGGCATGGCGCGACGCGTGGCGCTTGCGCGTGCCATGGTCATGGACCCGGACATCCTGATCTACGACGAACCCTTCGTCGGACTGGACCCGATCTCCATGGGTGTCATCGTGCGCCTCGTGCGGCGCATGAACGATGCGCTCGGCATTTCGAGCATCCTGGTCAGCCACGACGTCGACGAGATTTCGGCCGTCGCCGACTGCAGTTACCTGATATCCCACGGCAAGGTCGCGGCCTCGGGCAGCCCGCACGACCTCAAACACGGCACGTCCGAACTCGTGCGTCAGTTCATGCACGGCATGGCCGACGGTCCGGTCGCATTCCACTACGACGCGCCCGACTATGCCGAGCAGCTCCTGGGTCGGGACGCCGAGTAAGCAAAATGTTGCGGGATTTTTACCAGGCGTTCATAGAGTTCGTACGCACGTTCGGCGCGATGACGCTGTTCTTGCTCGAGGTGTTGCGATACACGCCGGCCGTCCTCTTCACGCGCTTCGGCCTCGTCGTCAAGCAGGTCCACAATGCCGGCGCACTGTCGCTGGTCATCATCATGGTGTGCGGCTTTTTCGTGGGCGGCGTGCTGGGCCTGCAGGGTTACGCGAACCTGACCCGCTTCAATGCCGAAGATGCCGTCGGCACGTTCGCGGGTTTTGCACTCTTGAAGGAGCTGGGGCCCGTGATCACGGCGCTGCTGTTCGCGGGGCGCGCCGGCACGGCGCTCGCGTCGGAAATCGGCCTGATGAAAGCGACCGACCAGCTTGCAGCGATGGAGATGATGGCGGTCAATCCCGTGCAACGCGTCGTCGTAACGCGATTCATCGGCGCCGTCATCGCGATGCCGCTGCTCGCGGCGATTTTCAGCGCCATCGGCCTGCTCGGCGCGCACCTCGTGGGTGTCGGGCTGCTGGGCATCGACGTCGGCGCCTTCTGGCAGCAGATGCAGCAGTCGATTCAGGCCAAGGACGTCATGGAAGGCGTGTTCAAGAGCGTGGTCTTCGGCCTGATTGCGAGCCTGCTCGCGGTCTGGGAAGGCTACAATGCAGTACCGACGGCGGAGGGCGTCGGGCGGGCCACGACGCGTACCGTCGTCATCACGGCGATTGCCGTGTTGATCACGGACTTCATGATTACCGCAGTGTTCATTTGAGGAGTTGCAATGAGACAAACCCGCACAGTTGAGCTCGGCACCGGTTTATTCGCGTTGCTCGGCATCGGTGCGCTGTTTTTTCTGACGACGCAAACGACCGGCGGCGACGACTTCTCGGCATCGGAAGTCTACAAGCTCGAGGCGCGCTTCCAGAACGTCGGCAGCCTCAAGGTGCGTGCGCCGGTGTCCATGGCGGGCGTCACGATCGGACGCGTGACCGGCATCGAATTCGATCCCGTCATGCTCGACGCCGTCGTCAGCTTCGTCGTCGACAGCCGCTACGACCAGATTCCGGACGATTCGGACGCGACCATACTCACGGCCGGGCTGCTCGGCAGCCAGTACATCGGGCTGCAGGCGGGCGGCTCCGACATATACCTCGAGGATGGCAGCGAAATCCTGTTTACGCAGTCGGCTGTCGTGCTCGAAAACCTGATCGGGAAGTTCCTCGTGAATTCCGGATCGGACGATTCCAGGGAGTAGGCGGTGCAGGCTGCAAAAATAGCGATAACGATTTGGGTACTCGCGGTGAGCGGCGCCATGGCATCGGTGCCGCCGCCGAACGATCTTATCGAGAGTGCGATCGCCGAGCTCAGCGCCGGGCTCGACGGCCGCAAGGAGCTGCTGGCGCAGGACAGGACCGCGCTGCTCGAGCTGATCGATTCCATCCTGCTGCCGCGCTTCGACCGGACCTACGCGGCGCAGCTCGTCCTCGGCCAGCACTGGCGCAACGCCAACGAGAAGCAGCAGCAGAGATTCATCGCTGCGTTTTACAAGGCGATGTTGCGCAAGTACGCGGACGGCGTCCTCGAGTTCGAGCAGGACAAGGTCGAGCTGTTGCCGTTTCGCGGCGACGCGACGAAGCAGCGCACCATGGTGCGAACGATGGTGAGCCTCAACGACGGTTCACGCGTGCCGGTCAACTACGGCCTCGTCATGCGCGATTCGGGCTGGCTGATTTTCGACGTCACGATCGAGGGCGTATCCTACGTCCGCAATTTCCGCGCCGAGCTCGATGCGGAAATTCGAGCGAGCAGCCTGGACGCAGTCATCCGGCGTTTCGAGGCCGAAGCGGACGCTACCGGGGGTGAGTGATTTCAAGCTCGAGGATCTCGGCGAGGGCCGCTTCGTCCTGAGCGGCGAAATGACCTTCGACACGGCCGAACGCATACTGCATGCGAGCGAGGAGCCGTTCGAGGAACACACGCGGATCGAAGTCGATCTGTCGGGCGTGGAGAAAGCGGATTCGGCGGGCCTCGCATTGCTGCTCGAGTGGATTACCTGGGCGAATCACACCGTGCGGGAGATCCGCTTCAACGACATGCCCGAGCGTGTGCTGGCGATTGCAAGGACGACGGAGGTCGAAAACCTTCTGAAGCGCGGCGAACGCTGGGCCGGATTCATCGAGGCCCCGGAAAGCGAGTCGCCCTGAGCTGACCCTGAGACTTCCCGGGTGGGCGTGCGATGCCCCGGTTAGCGTTCCTCGTCCGGCTCGATATCGTAGAAATCGTCGTAAAAATCGTCGTCGGCAGGCGGATCGCCGTCATGAATGACGTAGTTGCGGTTCTGCAGGTATGACTCGCGGATCGTGATGTAGGGATCCTTCGAATCCGCGATCAGGCGCTCGGCCGTGAGCAGGCGCGCGCGCAGGTCGATGGCACGCAGCGCATACAGCGGACCGCGAACGTCGGAATTCTCGTAGTGCGTGAGCGGCTCCGCCGCGGCGTCGAACGGAATCGCGAAGGCGTCGCGCAGCGTGCTCGGGCCCAAGAGCGGCAGGACCATGTAGGGACCGTTCGGAACGCCCCACACGGCGAGTGTCTGGCCGAAGTCCTCGTCATGCGCCGCGAGACCGCTGGGCGTCGCGACGTCGACGAGCCCGCCGATGCCCACGGTGCTGTTGAGCAGGAAACGTGCGACGTCGTCCAGGCCTCGAACCGGTTTACCTTGCAGGAAGTTGTTCAACGCGGAGCGCGGCGTCGTGAGGTTGGCGAAAAAATTCGTGACGCCGCGGCGCACGAATCGCGGCGTGATCGCCTTGTAACCCTTGGCGACGGGCTTGATCAGAACGCGATCGCCGAAATCGTTGACGGCATAGACGCCGCGGTTGAACCCCTCCCACGGATCGTATTCGACGGTCGCCGACGTCGTGGCGCAGCCGCACAGCGACGCCGCGCCCAGCAAAACCAGGCTAATCGCGCGCATTGCGGGCCATGGACTTCTTCGGGCGACTGCGCTGCATTTCGCGGATTTGTTCCTCGGTCATGTAGTCGCGAATGAAGTCGATGCGCGCCTCGAAGCGGATCCTCTGAATCTCCTGCAGGCCCGGCAGCTCCAGTGCGCGCTGCAGGTAACGGATGCCGTTGACCAGGTCGCCCTTCATGAGTTCGTATTCGGACATGTAGTAATAGGCCTCGGCGGCGTCGCCGGCCTCGCTGGCCGCGCGCGCGATCAGGCGGACCTGCTCCGGGGTCGGCGGCACGTTGTTCATGAGGTCGAGGAGCAGCGCATGCGCCTGCTTTGGCCTGCCGAGCCGCAGCAGGTATTCGCCGTAGGTAATGACGAGCGGCACGTTGCGCGGAAACAATTCGACGGCGTGGTCGAACGTCGCGGTCCCGGCCGAGTACTGCTCGAGTTCGAGTTGCGTCTCGCCGAGGCCGATGTGGTAGGCGATGATTTTCTCGTCCTTTTTGACGAGGTCCGCGAAGATGCGGTTGGCGTCGAGGTGCCGGCCCGCGCGCTGGTAGGCAACGGCGCGGCCGTAACGGCCGATATCGGTTTCGCTGCCGGGGTCGCGCGCCTCGAAGTAGGCCACTGCCTCCGCGGCGGTATCGAAGCGTGTGACGATGGCGCGCGATCGCGCTATGCCGTAATTGGCCGAGCTGTTGCTGCGCTGGCGCGGGTATTCCTGGGCCCGGTTGCGCGCCTCGGCGATGCGCGCGGTCGTGACCGGGTGCGTGCGCAGGAACTCGGGCGCCCGTAGTTCCGGCGAGGCGGGCTGTAGCCTGGACATGACCTCGAAGAACGACGCCATGCCGTGCGGGTCGAATCCGGCGTCGTGAAGTGCACGGATGCCAATGCGGTCGGCTTCGTACTCGTTGCTGCGCGTGAAGTTGATCTGGCTTTGCATCGCCGCGCCCTGTGCGACGGCCATGCCGGCCTGAACCGCGTCGCCGCTGCCGCCGGCGACGCCCGCGACCAGTGCGCCGAGCATCAGCGCGGTCGTCAGGATGCTCTGGCGCTGGTTGGCATGAATGGCCCTCGCGATGTGCCGCTGCGTGACGTGCGCGATTTCGTGGGCGAGCACGCCGGCCAGTTCGTCCTCGTTGCGGGTCGCCTCGAGCAGCCCCGTGTGCACGCCGATGAAACCGCCCGGCAGCGCGAACGCGTTGACGCGCTCGTCGTCGATCACGAAAAATTCGAATCGATGGTCGCCGTCATTGGCCTGCGCACCGATGCGGTGACCGACGTCGTTGATGTATTCCGTGACCAGCGGGTCCTCGACAACCTGGCCGCTTTTCCGCACCTCGGCCATGATCGCGCGGCCGAAGCGGTTCTCGTCCGATTTCGACAGGACGGCGTCGGCCGGGCTGCCCATGTCGGGCAGCTTGATGTCGTCGGCGCCGGCGCCGCTTACGGCGACGAGCAGGGCCAGGACGAGCGTGGTTGCGGCTTTTTTGAGCGTGGCGGGCGTCATGTCAGAGTCGGACTCGAAGGGTCGCGTTCCGTTCCCGCCATGATAGCCTGTTTGGCTGCGGGGGACGCGCCAGTTTCGCCATAAGTCCTTGATAACGGGCTACTTGTTGAGCGCTTTCACCGCATCGAGGACTTCGGCCGCGTGGCCCTTTACCTTGACCTTGCGCCATTCGGCGCGCAGCTTGCCGTCCTTGTCGATGAGAAAGGTGCTGCGCTCGACGCCCAGGAACTTGCGGCCGTAGAGCGTCTTCTCCTGGATGACGTCGAATTTCCGGCACAGCGTCTCGTCGGGATCGGAAATGAGTTCGAACGGAAATTTCTGTTTCGCCTTGAATTTCTCATGCGAGGCGATGCTGTCCCGTGAGACGCCCAGGATGACGGTTTTCTGTCGCCGGAACTTCGCGTGCAGGTCGCGAAAGTCCTGCCCCTCGAGCGTACAGCCCGGCGTGCTGTCCTTGGGGTAGAAGTACAGCACGACGTTCTGCCCGCGCAGGTCCTTGAGGCGGATCGTCTGGTCGCCGGTCGCGGCCGCGGTAAAGTCCGCGACGACCCGGTTTAGTCTCGGTTTACTCACATGCTCTTCCTCGGGTTTTCGCGATCATGCCTTGACGGGATCGAGGATGCCGTCGAGATTCATGCGGTCGCACATCTCGGCGAAGTCGTCGCGCAGGTTGGCGAGGTTGATGTTGGCCGGCACGTTCACGGCCATCTGCACCGCGAACATCGGCGCCCCGGTATGCGCCGCCGCGTAGCGGCGCGTCGCCACGTCGGCGATCTCGATGTCGCGGGAGGCGAAGAAATTTGCGAGACCGAAGACGATGCCCTGCTGGTCGAGACTGATCACGTCGACGGCGTAGGGCATGCGGTCGTCGTGCATCGGGCGCTCGCCCGTCTTGCGGATCGCAAACGTCAGGTTGTCGCCTTCGCTGAGCTTTTCGAGGCCGCGCTCGAGGCGGCTCAGGGTGTGCCAGTTACCGGACACGAGCATGAGTACCGCGAATTCGGCGCCGAGCGTCGTCATGCGGCTTTCCTCGATATTGCCGCCGCAGGACAGGATGACCTCGCTGATATCCTGGACGACGCCCGTACGGTCCGTACCAATAGCTGAAATTACAATAAG
>JBFISV010000120.1:0-7292 GCA_041608415.1 Woeseiaceae bacterium | reverse complement strand
GTCGCGCCCAGGCTCAGCGCCGTGCTGACGGGATCGATCGGCTCCTGCTGGTTCGGCATGCCTTTCTTCGGTTTGGAGCCGATATCGGCCGACGCGGAGAACTGACCTTTCGTCAGCCCGTAGACGCCGTTGTTCTCGATGATGTAACACATGTTCAGGTTGCGGCGAATCGCATGCACGAACTGGCCGACGCCGATCGACAGGGAGTCGCCGTCGCCCGACACGCCGATGTAGATCAGCTCGCGGTTGGCCGCGTTCGCGCCCGTCGTCACGGACGGCATGCGCCCGTGCACGGAATTGAATCCGTGCGACTGGCTGACGAAATACGCGGGCGTTTTCGACGAGCAGCCTATGCCGCTCATCTTTGCCAGCTTGTGAGGCTCGACGTTGAGTTCAAAGACCGCCTGGATGATGGCCGCGGTAACGGAATCGTGGCCGCAGCCCGCGCACAAGGTCGAGACGGTGCCCTCGTAGTCACGGAACGTCAGCCCGAGCTCGTTTCGCGGCAGGCCGGGGTGCAGGACTTTCGGTTTTGCGATATAGGTCACGCGGCGCGCCCCCTGGACATTTCCTGCAGCACGCCATCGACCACGAATCTCGCGTTGATCGGATTGCCGTTGTAGTGCAGCAGCGAAATCAGTTTCTTCTGGTCCGCATCGATGTCGAGGATCAACAGGCTGCGAAGCTGTGCGTCGCGATTCTGTTCCACGACGTACACGGCCTCGTGATTCTCGATGAACTCGCGCACCTCGTCGCCGAAAGGAAACGAGGTGACGCGGCAGTAGTTGAGCGCCACGTCCTGATCCCGCAGCCGGTCGAGCGCCTCGACGCAGGCCGCGTGCCCGCTGCCCACGGTCAACAGGCCGGTCTTGTTGAATTTCGAATACTCGATCTCGGCCCGCGGCAAGATCCTGCGCGCGGTCTCCCACTTGACGAGCAGGCGATCGACGACGTCCTGGTAGGCGTCGGCGTCCTCGGTATACGCACCATAGCGGGTGTGTCCCGAGCCGCGCGTGAAGTAGGCGCCTTTGGCGTGCACGCCGGGCAGCGTCCGGTATGGTATGCCGTCCCCGTCGGTGTCGAGGTAGCGATAGAATTTCTCCATCTTCTCGAGGTCGGCGGCGCCGAGCACCTTGCCGCGGTCGGGCACGTAATTGTCGTCCCACTCGAATTCCGGAATCATCCAGTCGTTCATGCCGATGTCGAGATCGGACAGCACCATGACCGGCGTCTGCAGGCGTTCAGCGAAGTCGAACGCCTGCACGGCCGTTTCGAAACACTCGTAGGGATCGGCCGGAAACAGCAGGACGTTACGGGTATCGCCGTGCGACGCGTAGGCGCACTTGAGGATGTCCGACTGCTGCGTACGAGTCGGCATGCCCGTCGACGGTCCCGTACGCTGTACGTCGAAAATGACCGCGGGAATTTCCGCGTAGTACGCGAAGCCCAGGAACTCGCTCATCAGCGAGATTCCGGGTCCGCTCGTCGGCGTGAACGAGCGGGCCCCCATCCAGCTCGCACCCAGCACCATGCCGATCGCCGCCAGTTCGTCCTCGGCCTGGATGATGCAAAAAGTGCGCTTTCCCGATTCCGGATCGACCCGGTATTGTGAACAAAAATTCCGGAACGCATCCATCAGCGACGTGGACGGCGTTATCGGATACCACGCCGCGACCGTTGCGCCCGCATACATGCAACCGAGGCCGGCGGCCGTGTTGCCATCGATGACGATGTGCCCGTTTGTCGCGTCCATGGGCTCGACCTTCTTCGGCAGCGGACAGGAAAAATTTTCGCGCGCGAAATCGTGGCCCAGGCGGATCGCCTTCATGTTCGATGCGATCAAACTCGACTTGTCGGCGAAGGTCTCCTCGAGAAGGCCGGTGATGATGTCGAGATCGATCTCGAGGAGCGCGGCGACGACGCCGACGTAGGCGATATTTTTCATGAGAATGCGCGCGCGCGCGCCGTCGAAGGCCTCGTTGCACATGCGTGACAGGGGAACGCCGAGGACCGTGATGTCATCGCGGTCGAGCAGACTGCTGCGCGGCCAGGTGGAATCGTAGATCAGCCAGCCGCCCGGCGTCAGTTCCGCCATGTCCCGGGCATACGTCTGCGCGTTCATGGCGATCATGATGTCGGGCCGATCGGACCGCGCGTGGTAGCCGTCCCCGGTCACGCGAATTTCATACCAGGTCGGCAAACCCTGGATGTTCGAGGGAAAGTAATTCTTGCCGACGACGGGGATACCCATGCGAAATATTGCCTTGCGCAGCAGGCTGTTGGCGCTCGCCGATCCGGTGCCGTTGACCGTGGCGATCTTGATGACGACGTCGTTGACTTTTGCCACTCGATTGCTCGTTTCAGGCGGCTGTATTGTTCGCGGATTTCCCGGCGTTCGCTTCGTCCGCCGCGTACGGCAGCAGGATTTTGGATTTCTGCATGTCCCAGGCCCCCGTCGGGCAACGCTCGGCGCACAGGCTGCAGTGCACGCAGAGATCCTCGTCTTTGACCATGACGCGGCCGGTTTGTGGCAGGCCGGCGGAAACATAAAGCGCCTGGTCGCGATTTTCGGCCGGCGCCGACAGGCGGCTGCGCAGGTCGTCCTCGTCGCCGTTCTCCGTGATCGTAAGGCAGTTGACCGGGCAAATGTCGATGCAGGCGTCGCATTCGATGCAGAGTTTGGCACTGAAAACGGTTTGGATGTCGCAGTTCAGACAGCGCTCGACTTCCGCGATCGCCTGTTCGGCCGTGAAGCCGAGCTCGACCTCGATATCGAGTTTTTGAAAACGCTTCCTGAGGTCGACGTGCGGCATGAGCCTGCGCGTCGCGGCATTGTAGTCATTGGAGAAACTCCACTCGTGCATGCCCATCTTCTGGCTGGACAGATTGATCCCGGCGGGCAGTCGATCGTGAATGTCCTCGCCGTGGCAGTATTTGTGAATCGATATCGCGGCTTCGTGGCCATGAGCGACGGCCCAGATTATGTTTAATGGCCCGAACGCCGAATCGCCGCCGAAGAAAACGCCGTCGAGGGAAGACATCATCGTCTTCTTGTCGACGACCGGGCAATCCCACTCGTTGAAGTCGATGCCGATATCGCGCTCGATCCATGGAAACGCGTTGTCCTGGCCGATCGCGAGAATGACGTCGTCGCAGGGAATGTCCACCTGGCCCACGGCCGTGCCCCGGTCGATACCGCCGTTCTCGTCGATCTTGTATTCCATGACGTCGAACTTCATGCCGACGAGCGCGCCGTCTTCGATGAGGAACTGCCGCGGAGAATGGTTGACGACGATTTCGACGTCTTCCTCTTCGGCATCCTCGAGCTCCCAATCGGAGGCCTTGAAAAAGCCGCGCGGTTTGCGCGCCATGACCTTGACGTTCTTCGCACCCAGCCTGAGCGACGTGCGACAGCAATCCATCGCCGTGTTGCCGACGCCGATGATCAGCACGTTTTCGCCCACGGCATCGACGTGTTCGAACGCGACAGACTCGAGCCAGTCGATTCCGATGTGAATGCGATCGCTGTCGTGGCGCCCGGGAATGTCGAGGTCTTTGCCGCGCGGCGCGCCGGTGCCGACGAATATGGCGTCGAAATCGCCGCTATCGACGAGTTCCTTGAGGCTGTCTATGCGGCGATTGAGCACGAGATTGACGCCCATACCGGTGATGTAGCCGATTTCCTCGTCGAGTACCCGCGGCGGCAGGCGGAATTTCGGAATGTTGGTGCGCATCAGCCCGCCGGTCGTATCGAGCGCCTCGAAAATCGTCACGTCGTAGCCGAGCGGACAGAGGTCGTTCGCAACGGCGAGCGATGCGCAGCCGGCGCCGATGAGCGCGATCTTTTTACCGTTTTTCTCAGCCGGAACCTGCGGCAGGCGATCCGTAATGTCGCCGCGGCCGTCGGCGGCGACGCGTTTCAGGCGACAAATGGCGACAGGCTTGTCCTCGACGCGGCCGCGCCGGCAAGCCGGCTCGCAGGGCCGATCGCAGACCCGCCCCAGTATGCCGGGGAACACGTTCGATTCACGATTCTCGATGTAGGCATCGTCGAACCGGCCCTGCGCGATCAGTCGGATGTATTCGGGTACGTCGGTGTGCGCGGGACAAGCCCACTGGCAATCGACTACTTTATGGAAATAGTCGGGATTCGTCGTGTCTGTTGGTTTCATTCGAGCGCCGCGAAGGCAATGACCTTCCCAGGTCCGATCCCATATTGGGCGCTAGCATAGCGGTATCGCCCGGAAAGTAAACAGTTCCAGGGGCGGCGCGGCGTCGGTTTCAAAAACGCGCGCGCGTAAATGCCATTCGCTTGCCCGCTATCGTGCCGGTCAGGACGCCGTCGCGATAGACGATCCGGCCGTTGACGATCGTCGTGTCGATGGACGTCGTAAATCGATGGCCCTCGAACGGCGACCAGCCGCATTTCGCAAGAACGTTTCCAGCGCTCACGTCGTACGGCCGATCCGGATCGACAATGACGAGGTCGGCGAAGTAGCCCTCGCGAAGGTAGCCGCGATCCCGAACGCCGAAGATGTCGGCCGGCGCATGGCACGCTTTATCGACGATCAGCTCACGGCTGATGCGACCGCTCGCCGCGAGATCGAACATCACCTGCACGGCATGTTGCACGAGCGGCAGGCCGGCGGGCGCCTTGAAGTAGGACTGCGCTTTTTCTTCGCTGGTATGCGGAGCGTGATCCGTGGCGACGATATCGATGCGGCCGTCGTTCAGCGCCTCGAGCAGCGCCTCGCGATCGCGAGCCGTCTTGATGGCGGGGTTGCACTTTATTCGCGCGCCGAGATCCGCGTAGCTGGACTCGTCGAACCACAGGTGATGCACGCAGACCTCGGCGGTCACGCGTTTCGTTGCGCGCGGCGCAGCGGAGAACTGGGGCATCTCGATCGCGGTCGTGAGATGCAGGACGTGCAGCAGCGCGTCGTTGCGCGCGGCGAGATCGAGAGCATATCGAGAGGACATGATGCAGGCTTCGGATGAGCGAATGTTCGGGTGTTCGGCGAACGGCACGTCCTCGCCGTAGCGTTCGCGGGCGCGCGCCTCGTTCGCCCAGATCGTCGGTGAGTCCTCGCAGTGCGTGACGACGATTACCGGCGCATGCTCGAATATTTTTTCGAGCGCCTGCGGATCGTCGACGAGCATATCGCCCGTCGATGCGCCCATGAATACCTTTATGCCGCAGGCCTCGCCGATTGCCAGCGCCTTGATTTCGTCGATGTTGCTGTTCGTGGCGCCGAGGTAAAAGCCGTAATTCGCGCGTGCGCGCCCTTCTGCCCGCTTGTATTTGTCCGCCAGCGCAGCGCGTGTGACCGTGAGCGGATCGACGTTCGGCATCTCCATGAAGCTCGTAATGCCGCCGGCCACGGCCGCCGCCGACTCCGTCGCAATGTCGCCCTTGTGCGTCAGGCCGGGTTCACGAAAATGCACCTGGTCGTCGATCATGCCGGGCATCAGGTATTTGCCCGCGGCGTCGATGACGAGCGCGCCGTTGCCGGCCGTGATTCCGCCGCCGATCGCCGCAATGCGCTCGCCCTCGATGAGCAGATCCGCAGCGACGATCTGCCCTTCGTTGATGAGGCGTGCGTTCACAATCAGGATTTTGTGCTCGTCGGTCATTCGAGAAGGCCCGGGGCGCTCGAGGAGCGGGCATTATGAGAGTGTGCGCCTCGAATTGCCACGCGCACTCGTTTCGCGGCCCTGCGCCGGCCGAGCCGTCGGCAAAACGGTTTCAGCTGAAAAGGCCTGCCGCGCTCGTGGCGCGTCGGACGGCCGCCGACCGCGCAGGTCGACAATCTTTTGCGAGCCCGGGTCGGGTGTGCGATAACCGCAGCTTGGCACAGGCTGGAAGTCATGAGCGCTGAAGATTACGTAACCCGCATCGACGACGCGCGCGTCTACGACGTCGCTGACAAAACGCCGCTCGAATGCGCGCACAACCTGTCGGCGCGGGTCGGCAATACGATCCTCATGAAACGCGAGGACCTGCAGCCCGTGTTTTCATTCAAGCTGCGCGGCGCCTACAACAAGATCGCTTTGTTACCTCCCGATGTCGTTTCCCGCGGCGTCATTTGCAGCTCCGCGGGCAACCACGCGCAGGGGGTCGCGCTCGCGGCACAGCGCCGCAACGTGCGTGCGGTGGTCGTCATGCCCGTCACCACGCCCAGGATCAAGGTCGACGCGGTACGCGTGCTCGGTGGCGAGGTCACGCTCTACGGCGATAACTACGACGAGGCCTACGCGCATGCGCGAGAGCTCGAAAAACGCGATGGCCTGATATTCATTCATCCGTTCGACGATGCCGACGTCATCGCGGGGCAGGGCACGATCGGCGCCGAGATACTCGCACAGGCGCCGGGACCCGTCGACGCCATATTCGTGCCCATCGGCGGCGGCGGCCTCATCGCCGGCATCGCGGTCTACGTCAAGGCCAAGAATCCCGACATTCGCATCATCGGCGTCGAACCGGACGACTCCGCCGCGATGACGGCATCGCTCGCGGCCGGACACCCGGTCACGCTCGACCACGTCGGCATTTTCGCCGACGGTGTCGCCGTGCGGCGTGTCGGCGACGAGCCCTTCAGGCTGTGCCGGCAATTCGTCGACGAGATCGTCACCGTCGATACCGACCAGGTCTGTGCGGCCATTCGCGACATCTTCGAGGATACGCGCTCCATCGTCGAGCCGGCCGGCGGCCTTGCCGTTGCCGGCGCAAAAAAGTACATCGCCGAGCAGCGCGTCACCGGCCGCGCATACGTGACGCTGAGCTGCGGCGCGAACGTGAATTTCGATCGCCTGCGCCACATCGCGGAGCGCGCGGCGGTCGGCGAGCAGCAGGAAATGCTGCTGGCCGCGGAAATCCCCGAGGTGCCCGGCAGTTTTCGCAGGTTTTGCGAATCACTCGGGCGCCGTGGCATCACGGAATTCAACTACCGCTACAGCGACGATGACAAAGCGCACGTGTTCGCCGGCGTGCAGCTTTCCCGCGGACTCGAGGAGCGGCACGAATTATTGCGGCTGATCGCGGCCGCCGGCTACCCGGTCGTGGACATGAGCGACAACGAGATGGCCAAGCTGCACATCCGGCACATGGTTGGCGGCCGCTCGCCGCACGTTGCCAACGAGCGCCTGTTTCGCTTCGAATTCCCCGAGCGGCCCGGCGCGCTGCTCGATTTTCTCGACGCGATAGGCACCGACTGGAATATCAGCCTGTTCCACTACCGGAATCACGGCTCCGACTACGGCCGCATTCTCGCCGGCATCGACGTTCCGGACGC
>JBFISV010000119.1:0-7293 GCA_041608415.1 Woeseiaceae bacterium | reverse complement strand
GCTCCTGCCCGGTACCGGCCGGCCGGGCATCTGGCGGGCTTTCGGGCGGCGGGGCTTCGGCGTCGGACCCGTTGACGAAGTACCAGTAGACGAACGCGAGTGCGAGCACGACCCCGATCGCCACGATCCAGGGACCGACCGCGATTTCGCGCGACGGCTTGCGAATATCGCCGACGACGGGCGGCGCCGCGGACGCGCGGTCGAGCGCGTAATAATCGGCCAGCACGTCGTCGATATCGACATGCACGAGCTGCGCGTATTTTCTCAGGTGGCCTTTGGCGAAGACCGGTGCGCCGAGCACGTCGAACTGATTCTGCTCGAGCGCGCGAATCTTGTATTCATCGAGGTGCAGTTCCTTGGCCACGTCGGCCACCGACATCTCGTGCGCCCGGCGCGCTTTCCTGAGGCGTTCGCCGGCGCGTGGGCCGTCGGCATCCGGCGTTTCTTCGCCGGTGTCCTGATTGTCCTTTTCGTCAGTCATGTCAGCTGCTTTCGCGGAGCTGCCTCGCTTCGTTGGACTCCGGAAAGTCGCGCAATAACTCGTCGCTGCATGCCTCGCGCGCCTGCTCGTCTCCGAGCCGCCCCTCGACCAGCACGCACAGGTACAGGACACCGGCCGTCGCGGGATAAATGTCGCGGAAGCGCTGCAGGAAAGCGCGGGCGCTCAGGTTGTCGTCCGTCGCGTACTTGAGCACGGACATCTGCAGCAGCGCCTCGCCGTGTTTCGGTCTGCGCTCGAGCGCGCGGCGAAAATAGTCTTCCGCTTTGTCGTATTCCGGGCGCTGCATCATGCACACGCCCGCATTGGTCAGCATGATCTCGGGATTGTCGTTGGTCACCGCAGCAATGGATTTCTCGAACTGCTGGTCGGCATCGTCGAAGCGCCGCTGCCGGCAAAGAAATACTGCGTAGGAGTTCTGCACGTCGAAATCGTTCGGCGCGAGCCGCGCGGCCTTGTCGTGGGATTCCTCGGCAAGGCGGATGTTTTCGAGCTGCTCGTAAGTCGTCGCCAGCGTCGACCACACGATCGCACGCTTCGGATCCAGCTCGATCGACCGCATGAGACGGTCTCGCGCCAGCTCGTAGTTGCCGTTCCGGAAATAACGGATCGCGAGCTGATAGTTGACGCTCGCGGCGTCGACCTCATCGGCCGGCGGCGACGTGGTGCCGGTCGTCGTCGTCACACAGCCCGCGAGCGGCGCGCCGCCCAGCACCGCAAGCAGCAGCAATACCCAGAATCGTTCGCTCGTTTTCACCCTGTCGCCATCCTCATGGTCTTGTCGCTCAGTCGGACTCGCACGCGATCGCGGACGCGGCCGGCGAGCTGCCCGCAGGCCGCATCGATGTCATCGCCGCGCGTCTTGCGCGTCGTGACGACGAGGCCGCGCTCGCGCAGCCGGCCCTGAAAACGTCGAATCGTCTCGGTCCGGGATCGTCGATAATCATTGCCTTCAAACGGGTTGAAGGGAATCAAATTGACCTTGGCGGGCTTATTCTCGAGTAGCAATGCGAGCTCGTCGGCGTGCCGCAACGAATCGTTCACGTCGCGCAACATGACGTATTCGAAGGTTACGAAACGATTCGAGTGCTTGCCCGCATAGCGCCAGCAGCTCTCCAGCAGTTCCGCGATGGGGTGCAGCCTGTTGATCGGTACGAGCCGGTTTCTGAGCGCATCGTTCGGCGCGTGCAGCGACACCGCGAGCGACACGTTGCATTGATCGCCGAGCTTCTCGATGTGCGGGACGATGCCCGAGGTGCTCACCGTAACGCGCCTGCGCGACAGGCCGTACGAAAAATCAGACAACAACAGCTCGAGGACGGCAACCAGGTTGCGATAATTGGCGAGCGGCTCGCCCATTCCCATGAACACGACGTTGGTCACGGCCGGCTCACCGTTGGCGCGTCGCGGTAGCTCGCGCACGGCATGCCAGACCTGCCCGATAATCTCGTCCGCGCCGAGGTTGCGATTGAAGCCCTGCGCGCCCGTGGCGCAAAACGAGCAGTCGAGCGCACAGCCGACCTGGGAGGAAATGCACAGGGTGCCGCGCGCAGGTTCCGGAATGAACACCGTTTCGACGGCCTGGCCGGCGCCGCTCGCGAACAGCCACTTGACGGTGCCGTCGACGGAATCCTGGCGCGCCTGTTCGACCGGCAAGCGGATCCGTGCACGCTCACCGAGCCGCTGCCGTAACGCTTTCGACAAATCCGTCATGCGCTCGAAGTCGGCGATGCCGCGCTGGTACATCCATTGCATAAGCTGCCGCGCACGGTACGGCCGCTCGCCGAGGTCGGCGAAAAACCGCTCGAGCCCGGCTGGTGGCAGCCCGAGCAGGTTCAGTTTGTCCGGCGTCGCACTCATCGACCGTCACCGCGTACGCGGGCACAGCCCTTCATTGAAAAAGAAGTCGATCTCGACGGCGGCCGTTTCCGGCGCGTCCGAGCCATGCACGATGTTTTCCTCGATGCTGTCGGCGAAGTCGGCGCGGATCGTGCCCGGATCGGCCTCGCTCGGGTTCGTCGCACCCATGATCTCGCGGTTCTTCGCGATCGCGTCCTCACCGGACAGCACCTGCACCATGACCGGGCCCGAGGTCATGTAGCTGACCAGGTCGTCATAAAATGGACGCTCCTTGTGCACGGCATAGAAAGCCTGCGCCTGGTCGCGGCTGAGGTGCAGCATGCGTGCCGCGACGATTTCGAGTCCGGCTTTTTCGAAGCGCGAGTAAATCTCGCCGATCAGGTTTTTCTGCACGCCGTCAGGTTTGATAATGGAGAGCGTCCGCTCGAGAGCCATAAGGTTTCCTTGGAGTCGTATCGTTGTTGGAATGGAGTGAATCGGGCTGCCGCCGCCCCGGGTCTGTCCCGGTATCGAGGTAAACCCGCGATTTTACGTGGCAAACCGGGGCCCGGCAATGAAGGTCGGCGGCGTCAGATGGTGAAGCTTTCGCCGCAGCCGCACTCGCCCGTGACATTCGGATTGCGGAAGCTGAATGCCTCGTTGAGGCCGTTCTTGACGAAATCCACCTCGGTGCCGTCGATCAGCGGCAGGACTTCGGCATCCACGACGACCGTGACACCCTTGTCCTCGAAGACGACGTCGCCGGCAGTGATCGCCTCGGCGTAATTGATCAGGTACGAATATCCCGAACACCCGGTCTTGGTGACGCCCAGCCGCAGGCCTACGCTGTCGTCGCGCGCGTCGAGGTAGTTCCGAACTCGGCTTGCCGCCGACTCTGTCAGGGATATTGCCATGCTGCCGGTATCAGTGATCGAGCGTTGCATCCTGGCGAACGGCGCCCGCAAGCAACCGTATCGCGTCTTCTATGACAAGTATACGGCCTGTTTTCTCCACAGGTATACAAAGACTTTGCATAAGCTCGGCGACGGCAAAACGCCCGAGATCGTCGCTCGCCCGGCCCTCGAAGTCGCTGCAGACCGCCTCGCAGGCGGCCAGCACGTGCGGGCAGCCCCAGGCCTGGAAGCGCATTTTGCCGATTGTGCCGCCGTCGCATGCCATCGAAAGGCGGATACGCACGCCCTGGTCGTCGACGCAGGCCTCGACGCCGCCGTCCACGATGCCTGCATGGCCGGGGTTCGAAAACAAGCGGCGCACGATCGCCGTGTACGGATCGGCGCTCATGCAGCCCGGACCGGCGCGATCTCGCGCAGGTGGCGGACCGCATCGCGGTAGCGTTCCACGGCGAAATCGATCTCGGCCGCCGTCGTGGCCCGACCGAAGCTCAGGCGCACGGCGCTTTGCACCAGCGCATCGCTCAGCCCCAGCGCACGCAGGACGTAGGACGGCTCCTGGTTCCGGGAATTGCAGGCGGAACCGGTCGCGACGCACAGCGGCTCGAGAGCGAGCAGCAGGCTCTCGCCCTCGATATCCTCGACGCTTACGTTGAGGATGCCGGGATAGGCGAATGCCGGCTCGCCGTTGCGCGTGACGCCGGGAATCGACCGCAGGCCCGACCACAGGCGCTCGTTGAGCGCCTGCACGTGCTCGAAATCAGTCGACATCGACGCCGTCGCGATCTCCGCGGCTCGGCCGAATGCGGCGATCAGCGGCACCGGCAGCGTGCCGGGGCGGATCCGGCGCTGCTGCCCGCCGCCGAACAGCAGCGGCTCCACGTGGCAGCGCGCGCGATCGGCGACGTAGAGCGCGCCGATACCTTTCGGCCCATAGATCTTGTGGGCGGTCATCGATGCGAGATCGACCGGCAACGCCGCGAGATCGAAGGGCAACTTGCCGAGCGCCTGCGCGGCGTCGACGTGAAATAGCGCATCACGGGCGCGGCAGCGCTCGCCGATCCCGGCGATATCCTGGACGACGCCCGTTTCGTTGTTGACGTACATGATCGACACGAGCTGCGTATCGTCGCGAAATGCGGCATCGAGCGTTTCGAGGTCGAGGCGTCCGGACGGCTCGGGCTCGAGCCAGGTCACGTCAAAGCCGCGCGACTCCAGGGCGCGGAACGCCTCCGTCACCGCCTTGTGTTCGGTCGGCATCGTGATCAGGTGCCTGCCGCGGTGCTCCCGGTAGCGTGCCGCACCGATGATCGCGAGATTGTCCGACTCCGTCGCTCCCGACGTCCAGACCAGGTCCGCGGGGGCGCAGTTGACGAGTCGCGCGAGCCGCACGGCGGCGTCACCGACAATGCCGCTCGCGCGCCGTCCCGCAATGTGAATCGCGGACGGATTCGCGATGGCCGATCTGTCGGCGAGCATCGCCGACATGAACTCGGACACGCGCGGATCGATCGGCGTCGTCGCCGCGTAGTCCAGGTAGATAAAATCGGCGCTCACCCGCCCTTCCCCGAGCTGCGCTCGATCGCGGCAAGAAATCCGCGCAGGATATTGATTTCGTTCCGATCGGGCCGGGCACGCACGAACAGGCGCCGCAGTCGCCGCATCAGGTAGCGCGGATTCTCCGGATCGAGAAAGCGGACGTCGGTGAGCACCTGTTCGAGATGCGCATAGAAATGTTCGAGCTCGCCGCTCGTCGCGAGCGGCGTTTCCGAGCGGTACTCGGGGCGCAGTCCGGATTGTGCGACGAACAGCTCATAGGCCACGACCTGCACGGCCATGGCGAGATTCAGCGAGCTGTATTCGACATTCGCCGGAATCGACACCAGCGTGTCGCAGTGATCCAGGTCGGCGTTCTCGAGCCCCGTCTTCTCGGGCCCGAAAACCACCGCCACCGGTCCGTTCGCGCTTTCCCCGATCAGGCGCAGCGCCGCGTCCCTCGCATCCAGGCATGGCCAGTCGATCGCGCGCGATCGTGCGCTGGCGGCGGCGACATAAACGCAATCGGCAATCGCCGCGGTCAACGTGTCGTGAACCGTGGCGCTGTCCAGAACGTCATCGGCGCCCGAGGCCCGCGCGCTCGCCTCCGCATGCGGAAAATGAAGTGGCCTGACCAGCGCGAGGTCGGCGAGGCCCATGTTTTTCATCGCGCGCGCGGCGGCGCCGATGTTTCCCGGGTGAGTCGTCCCGACGAGTACGACGCGTATCGACATGGTTGGCGTGGCAAGTCCAAAGTCCGGTATTCTAGCGCCCCGGTTCTCATGGGACCGAGTTCTTTATCAACGGGGACGCCCTCAATGCACGCATTACTGAATGTGGCGGTCATGGCCGCGCGCCGCGGCGGCGACCTGCTGATCCGCAAAATGAGCAGCCTCGAGAAGCTCAAGGTGCACCGCAAGGGGCGCAACGACTACGTCAGCGACGCCGACCGCGCCGCCGAACGTGCCGTGATCGAAACCGTGTTGAAACATTATCCCGACCATGCCTTCCTGGCCGAAGAGTCCGGAGCAGCGGGCGAATCCGATCACGTCTGGATCATTGATCCGCTCGACGGCACGACCAACTACCTGCACGGCTTTCCCGTGTTTGCCGTGTCGATCGCGCTCGAGATCCGCGGCAGGGTCGAACACGCCGTCGTCTACGACCCGCTGCGGCAGGAACTGTTTACCGCGTCGCGCGGTGACGGTGCGCATCTCGACGGGCGCCGTATCCGCGTCAGCGGCCGCGACAAGCTCGATCAATCGCTGATCGGCACCGGCTTTCCGTTCCGCGAGTCCGGCGCCGCGCTCGGGCCCTACATGAACATGCTCGCGACGGTCATCCGGCACACGTCCGGCGTGCGGCGTGCGGGGGCCGCGGCGCTCGATTTGTGCTACGTCGCGGCCGGCCGCCTCGATGCATTCTGGGAGACCGGGCTCGCACCCTGGGATCTCGCCGCGGGCAGCCTCATCATCCGCGAAGCCGGCGGCATCGTCTCGGGCCTGAATGGCAGCGAGGATTTCCTCCATAAAGGTCACGTGCTCTGCGGCAGCCCGCGGATCTACGCGGCACTCGCCAAACTCTGCGCGAAGGACATACGGGCACTGACGAATCCCGAAGCGGGCACCTGAGCTTTACCCGGCCTACCCGGATACTGCACGAGGGCGGCGCCAGCCCGGAGGATCCGTCCGGGCCCACAGAAAACTCTTGCGCCTGCGCGTCGTTACCGGTCTGCCACTCGATTGGTGCCGCCCTTGTGCAGTATCCGGGCTAGCTGTCCAGCAGGTTGAGCTGCCAGAGATCCTTGCGCGTCATGTGCAGAAACGGCCGCATCGCGAGCAGGCCCGTCCGGCCGATGCTGTCTTCGAGGTACTCGAGTTCCTGGAATTTCTCTCTCGTGCGCTCGCCGACCGGCGTATCCAGGCCGTTCTCGCGCATGAGCAGCACGCCTTTCGCGCGCAGCGCGAGCTCCGTGTAAAGCCTGAGGTAACAAAGCATGTCGACGACCACGGGCCCTTCGAATTTCGACCGGAGGTCGCTCAGAAACCGACCGGCCCTGGACGCAGTGAACTGTCCCGAGTTGATCTGCTCCAACAGCAGCGCATCGGCATCGAAATCGAGTTCGAGCCATTCATGCATGTGCGCGGCGCTCTTTTGGAAGACGACATACAGGATCGGCGGCAGCAGCAGCAGCACTCCGGCCGTCATCGCTATCGGCGGCAACACGAAGTGATTGTAGATCGAGTGCAGGACGGCGGCCGTGAGAAAGCCCGGCAAATACAGCAGCGGGTTGATCTTCATATGACGCTCGGTCAGCGTCTGCGATATCACGGCAAAAATGGCCAGCACTCCGCCGTGCATGACGGCCGTGCCGCAGCCGCGAACGATCCAGACGCCGAGGTTTCCCGTCGGCGTGGCGTACAGGTAATAGAAGTTCTCGACCACGGCGAAGCCTGCGCCGACCGCGAATCCCATGATCGCGCCATCGACGAGAAAGCCGATGCGGTG
>JBFISV010000118.1:0-7306 GCA_041608415.1 Woeseiaceae bacterium | reverse complement strand
CTGGATATTGCACGAGGGATCGCGCGGCATGGTGTTCTGCAGCGGATGCAGCGCGCCGTTGTGGAGCGAAAGTGGTAGCCGTTGCTACCACTTACGCGAACGACAAGCGATGCGCCGCTACAGGACGACAGGTCCGCGATAGGCGCCACTCAGCGGACAAAGTGTCACCGGGCGCGGCTGTCAATTCTTCCTCGAGTTCCATGCGAATGCCTCCGACTGGCGCCGCCCTCGTGCAATATCCAGGCTAGGAATACGGCCGCCGAAACCGGGCATTTCACATCGATTGCCGCGGCGGGGGGCTCAGAAGTACCAGGCGATCTGCGCATACAGCGCGGCGTCGCTCGACAAATACCGACCCGGTATAGCGGTGTCGATGCCGCCGAATTCGCTGCCGTTGGCGCCGAAGGGAACATTGAGACTGCCTGTCAGCGTCATGTTGTCCGACAGGCTGTACCTGGACGTCAGCTGCAGCAACGCACTCGGGTCGCCGAGATTTGCGAGCAGCACCGGCGCTACGTTCCACAGGGGCGTCATTTCGACCGTCACGCTGCCCGCGAGATAATGCCGGCCCAGTGTGAACGACTGTCCCCGCGCGAGGCGCGAGAGGAGATCCACCCTGACGCCGATATCGGCGGGACCGTAGCGATTCCCCGGGCGGCCGAAGCCGTTGTAGTAATACTCGAGAACACCTGTTGCGTTTCTGCCGGCCAGGATCCACGAATAGCTCACATTGGCGACCAATTCCGCATACGTATCGATGCGCGTGTCCGTCACGACCAGGTCGGCCGACCACTGCGCCCCGCCGACTCCGCGACGCAATCCGAAACCCAACACCGTATTGTCGTACGACTCGCCCACGAGAACGTCGTATTCGAACTCGTCGTAAAAGCCGTGATACTTGGCCGCGGTTGTCGCCTGGTCCGAATCGACGTCACCCGTCAGCGGACTGCGCCGAAAAACGACAGCCAACTGTAAATCCTCTCCGTTGTCGCGCAGAAACTGCGCGTACAGCATGTCATCACCGGCCTTGTATTCGGTGTCGATCGCGGCCGGGTCGAACGGGTTGACGAGATCCATCGGCGCATAGATTAACCCGTTGCCCCACGTGAGCGCCTGGCGGCCGAAACGAATCACCGCCGAGTCGCTCGCGTAGCCCGCCCACAGGCGATCGAGGCGTTGCAGTACGACGTCGTCTGTCGAATCGCTGATGGTCTTGGTGAAATCGAACAGGCGCCGCCGGTCGCTCGGCAACCGGCCCGCCAGCACGGGAATCCCCGACGGCAGGCCCGCGGCCGACGAGCCACCATCGATGTGCTGCGCCAGCAGCTGATAGGCCGCGTCGAAGGTCCATCTTTCGTGGCGCCAGTTCAGGTCGAGGCGCAGGTCCGCCTGCAGCAGCAGCGAATCCGACCCGAGCAGGTCACGGATCAGGCTATCCCGCGGAAAGGTCTGCGCGGTCATGTCGAGCTTCGTGTGCCCGCCGAATTCCAGCGCCGTGTCGGCCGCCGCGACCGATGCCGAAAGCAGCAACAGGACCGTGACGATATCAAGCCGCATGCTGCTCGATATCGTCGACGATGCGGCCGTCCAGCATGCGAACGAGGCGCGGCACGTGCGCCATGACCCGTTGGTCGTGCGTTGCGATGACAAAGGTCGTCTCGTGCTTCGTGTTGAGCTCCTCGAACAGATCCATGAGTCCGTCCGACGTTTTCGAGTCGAGATTCGCGGTCGGTTCGTCGGCGAGGACGAGCGTCGGACGGGAAACGATCGCGCGCGCAACGGCGACACGCTGCTGCTGGCCGCCCGACATCTGCGCCGGGCGGCGGTCCTCGAGCCCGGCGAGGCCGACCTCCTCCAACAACTCGGTGGAACGCTCGCGCCGCTCGGCGGCTTTGCGGCCCTGCACCTGCATGACGAACTCGACGTTTTCTCGAGCAGTCAACACCGGTATCAGGTTATAGGCCTGGAACACGAAGCCGATCTTTCGCAGCCTGAGATCCGCAAGCTCGCTCTTGCCCATCGTGTCGATGCGCTGGTCTTCGATCCAGACTTCGCCGCTGTCGGGCCGGTCGAGGCCGCCGATTGCATTCAGAAGCGTCGTCTTGCCGCCGCCGGACGGCGATGACAGGCATACGAATCCGCCCGCCTCGATCTCGATGCTCAAATGATCGAGCGCCCTGATCTCCTGGTTGCCCTGCAGGTAGGTCTTGCACACGTCGATACACCGTACGGCTGCCATCAGTCGACCCTCGTAATCGCTTCGATCGGCTCCAGTCGCGAGGCCCGCCACGCCGGCGACAGGCTTGCGAAAAAACCGAGTATCAATACGACGACGTTTGCCAGAACGACGTCCTCCATGCGCAGCTGCGGATACAGCACGCTCGCCGCGCCCATCATGGCCATGCCCTCGGCGACGATCGACAGGTCGATGCCGGACCTGAGCGGTTCGATACTGGCAACGGCCAGCACGTTCCCGATCGCGAGGCCGATGACCAGCAGCAGCATGGATTCGATCAAAATCTGGCCGCGGATGCTCGACGGCTTCATGCCCAGCGCCATCATCAGGCCGATCTCGCGCACGCGCTCGAAGACGGCCATGACGAGCGTATTGACGAGGCCGAAAGACAGCGCGAGAAAGATCACGACGACCCAGACCAGTACGAAGCCGTCCATGACGCGCAGCATCGTCCCCAGGTAAGTATCGAGCTCAAACCAGCGGTTCACGATGACATCCTCGTCGACGAGTTCTTCGACTTTGCGATACAGCCCGTCGACGTCGCGATAGTCGTCGCCCAGCACGACGATTTCCGTGACGCGCTGGCCGATCTTCAGGAGTTTCTGTACCGTCTGCTTGCCCGCGAAGACGTAGTTCTCCTCGAAACTCGGCATGTTCGCGTCGAAGACGCCGGCGACCCGGAACCCGCGCTCGGCAATGTCGTTGTTCGGGTCCTGGCTCATGATCACGACGCGCTTGCCGACGTCGGTCTCGAGCGTATTCGCGAGCTTGCGGCCAATGACGATGCCGGTGTCCGAAACGCCGTCGAGAAAACGCCCCTCCACGCGGTCGTCGACAATGAAGGTCAGACCGCGCTCGCGGTCCGGGTCGATGCCGAGCAGTGTCACGCCGCGTGCCTCTCGTTCGCTCGCGATCACGGCAGGGACCTTGACGCGCGAGGCCCATTGGCGGAATCCCGCGGCGCCGAACCGGGCGCTGATTTCGGTGTCGGGCGTTGCAATCAGGTTGTTGACGTTCGGGTCGTCGCGATAAGCGGGGTGATGAACCTGCACGTGGCCCGGCAGCGCGCTGATGCCGTCGTTGACCATGTCGTTGACCATGCCCTGCGTCAGCGCCGTCATGAAGATCATTGCCCAGACGCCGACCGATATCGCGGCGAGCATGATGAACGTGCGGCGATGATTGCGCCACAGGTTGCGCCAGGCGAGCATCAGGAGCACGCGCAGGGTGTTCATCAGGCTGCCCGCATCGCTTCGACGGGCCGCAGCCAATGGAGGCGCAGCGCCGGGTATGCCGCTGCGAGCAGCGAGAAGGCCAGCACGATGCCCGGGCCCAGCGAAACCGACAGCCGGCTCACCTGCGGATACATGCGCGCCGGGAGATTGAACTGCGCGGCCATTTCCTCCATGCCGGGTATCTGGAATCCGTTGGCACTGAAATACCAGGTGATCGCCGAGCCGGCGAGCGCGCCGAGAATGCCGCCGACGCCTCCCATGATAGCGGTCTCGAGCATCACGAGCCGACCGAGGCGGCCGGGCTTCAGGCCGAGCGCCATGACGATGCCGAACTCGCGCGTGCGCTCGAGCACCGACATCAACTGCGTGTTCAATACGCTGAAGGCGACGAGAATCGTCAGCACGCCGTACATGAAAAACGAGCTGCTCATATCGGCCTGGATCGCCTGCCTGAGGCCCGGCTGCAGCCGGTCCCATTCCTGCACGACGACGTCCGCGTTGCCGGCCAGCAGGTGCTCGACCCGCAACTGCAGTTCGGGCGCCAGGTCGATGTTTGCGGCGTTTATGACGATCTGGTGCCCCGCGCCGCGCATCGAGAAAACTTCCTGGAACAGCCCCAGCGGTATTTCGGCCAGTGTCCGGTCGAGATCGGGTATGCCGCTGTCGATTATGCCGACCACCGTGAGCACGGCCGCCGCGAAGGAACCGTCGAGGCCGCTGCCGAGGATCGTCAATTCGTCTCCCAGCCCGACGCGCAGGTTACGCGCCAGCACCGAACCGACGACGATTTCGGCGGCGTCGCGGTCGTCGAAAAAGCGGCCCTCGCCGACGAGGCCCGGAATGCTCGAGACATTCCGCTCGAATTGCGGTTCGACGCCGATGACGGCGACGCCGTAGCTGCGCTCCTCACTCGACGCGAGGACGAAAGCCTGCGCACGCGCCGCGACGGTGTCGAGAGTCAGCGACTCGCGCAAGGACTGCGCAAGCCCGGCGACGTCGGGCACCGTCTGCCGCATGCGATGATCGTCGACGAAGCCCGGCGCCTGCACCTGCATGTGACCGGTAAACGCCTGCAACGAGTTGTCGATCATGAGGTTGTACATGCCGAACTGCAGCGACATCATGAAAACCAGCAGGATATTGGAGAACGTGATCGCCCCGATCGTGAGCCAGGTTCTGCGCGGCTGACGCCAGAGATTGCGCCAGGCTAGGCGGACGACGAGGTTCAAGTTTACTCGCGCGGATTCTGCAGGTTCGACAGCGTGAACAGCGAGTTGCTGAGGTCGACTTCGTATTGGACCGCGTCGACGCGAATTTCCGTCCATTCGCCGGGCGTGTCGACTTTCCCCATGCGCTGGCGCACGGCGATCG
The DNA here is from genome assembly GCA_041608415.1 of Woeseiaceae bacterium. Lineage (GTDB taxonomy): Bacteria > Pseudomonadota > Gammaproteobacteria > Steroidobacterales > Woeseiaceae > UBA1847. Next base: position 2,464 of record JBFISV010000118.1, on the reverse strand, counting down.
TACGCCCTCCCATCTCGGCGATGTCGAGCGACTCGAGCTCTTTCACGAGCTCGCCGTCCTGGTCGAAAAAGCGGTGCGACAGGACGACGTGGTCTTCGCGGATGCGCAGCACTTCCCTGCCCCAGACGACGGCGGCCTCCTCCTGCGGGACCGACTCGATCTCGTAGACGATCAGGCCGTCCGTCTCGCTCACGCCGAGCAACGTATGGTCGTACTGATCAACGATGTCGTCGGCCTTCGCAACGTCCTTGTTGGAAAAATCGGACCCCATCCAGCTTTGCGCCATGAGCGACGACGGAATCTTGATGACACGGTTCACTTTCGGCGAGAACGACCACATGCTGTTGCCGTCCGTCAACGTGGCGTTGCCGCGGTCTTTTTTCGGCTCGGTCACGCGCACGAGCGTCTTGTCGTCGCCCATCGTCCACGCCTTCATGCTCATCGTGCGCTCCCAGTCGGGACGATGGATGACCATGGTCATTTCGGAGTAGGAGGATATCCCGCGCCAGTGATTTATCGCGTCGCGAACGATGTCGGTCGCATCGGGCGTCATCGCGGCCGCAGTTTGCGACGCGAGCGTAACGACCAGAAGGAGCGCACTGCGCATGCCCACAATAAACCCGCGTTCAGAAAGAAGGCGCAAGTATTTCATAATGCCGCTTGCGCGGTAAGCATCAATGGCGGGCGCACGCCGAAAACGCGCTGGAGTCGACGTCGGGAAGCGTGTCGAGCTCTAAGCCGTCCTGGTTTCGAGTGTGCGTGATTTCTCGCGCCGATCGCGGTTCGCCACCATGCGCTCGTAGAGCGCGGTGATGCACTCGCTGCCGGTCTTCTCGAACATGAACGGCAGGATCGCGTGTACGCCGCAACAGAACGCCGCGCGCAACAGCGCGAGACTGAAGCCCATCGCGCCGAGAAAGTGCTGCCCGTAGGTCTCTCCGACCGTGGCGGGGTGCTCGGTGAATTTCCGTGTCAGAGACATGCTTGCCCTCCTTGGCTGCCTATTATCGTCGCTGATCCGAGCAATTTTGTTGCTTTTTGTTGATCTTATGACGCTATTTATGCAACATTTGTTCTTTATATTCTTGAAACGCGAAACGAATGGACCATAAAGACCTGCAAATCCTGCGCATCGTGCAGCGTGCCGCGGACCTGTCGATGAGCGAACTCGCCGAGCGCTGTGCGTTGTCGAAGACGGCCGTGTGGCGCCGCGTCAGGGATCTCGAGAAGCGCGGCGTCATCCGGGCCAGGATTTCGGTGCTCGATCCGGCGGCGCTGGGTTTCGGGCTGACGGTATTTACGTTCGTCCGCACGAGCCAGCACAGCGACGCCTGGTTCTCGAAATTCGAACGCGCGATCGCATCGATTCCGGAAATTCTCGAGTTTCACCGCACGAGTGGCAACATCGACTACCTGTTGCGCGTGGTCGCCCGCGACATGCGTCACTACGACGAGATTTACAAGCGCCTGATTCGCGAGGTCGATTTTGCGGATATCAGCTCGACGTTCGTCATGGAGACGTTCAAATCCAGCACCGAGCTGCCGATCTGATGCCGCTTTTCCGGTCGCGCGCGCCGCCGGACATTATCGCCTTGTCAAATAAGTGCATGTCGCAATGCCATCTTCGGCCCCGTTGGCTACACTAGGGACAGTCTGGAGGAGAGAGTATGTTCACCATCGAAGCCATCATGACGACGGACCTGGTCACGATCCCGCCCACGGCCAGCCTGGCCGAGGCGCGGTCCTTGATGCACGAACATCGTATTCATCACATCCCGGTCGTGGACGACGAAGATTCGCTCGTGGGCCTGATAACGCTGACCGACGTTCTCGCTGCGACCGATTCCAGGTTGCGCGACTCCGACAGTCGTATCCATGCGACCGATATCTGTCTCGCCGAAGTCATGGTCGAGGAAGTCATCACGGTCGACACTCGCGCCAGCCTGCGAACCGCGGCACTGTTTATCGAGAAGCACAAGATCGGCTGCCTCCCGGTCGTCGATGACGGCAAGCTCATCGGCATCATCACGGATACGGACTTCGTGGCCGTCGCGATCAACCTGCTCGAGCAGCTCGAAGAGACCGAGCCGGACGATGAGGACCTCGAGGACGTCGAAGTCGCCTGATCAGGCGTCCGCGGCGCGCGATTCGAGCTCGTACTGGGCGTCGCGTTCCGAGCCTATGAAAACGGCGATCCAGCGCGTGTTGTCGTCGTATTCGAGTGCGAGTTTCAGTGTCATCGTCAACGGCACCGACAGCAACATGCCGACCGGGCCGAACACCCACCCCCAGAAGATCAGGCCGACGAACACCACGAGCGGCGAGATGCCGACGCCATAGCCCATCAGCCGCGGTTCGATGAGATTGCCGAAGAGCACATTGATACCGGCGTAGCCGGCGAGGGTTGCGAGCGCCGCACCGGGACCGAGCTGGACGAGCGCGAGCAGGACGGCCGGCACCGCGG
>JBFISV010000117.1:0-7307 GCA_041608415.1 Woeseiaceae bacterium | reverse complement strand
TTCCGTATATATGACGACCGGCAGGCGCCAGTCCTCGGCAAGCGCGAAGATGCGATCGAGCTTCTTGTGATGGAAGTGGCCCTGCGTTCCGGCCAGCACGGAGTAATCGTAAACGACGACGGCGGCGCGCCGGCCGTCGATTTCCGCAACGCCGGTGATGACTGCATCGGCCGCCGTCGATCGCTGCAATTCCTCGTAGTCGCGGCGGCTGCGCTGCGCGGCGACCGCCAACTGCCCGTACTCGGTGAATGTGCCGGCATCGACGAGGTCGGCGAGATTCTCCCGCGCCGTTCGATAGCCCTTGGCGTGCCGCGCGGCCGCGGCGTCCGTGCGCACGCAGTCCTCGGTATTCGCCAGGCGCTCGCGGAGCGCGGCAAGCTCCGGCCTCAGCTCGTCACTCATGATCGGATCGATACCCCCGCGTGATGACGTGGTCGCTCGTGCTCACAGGCCCGGCCTTCGCAAACGGGCGGCCGTGCAAGCGGCGATACGAGTCCAATCACGCGCTCGTTGCTGCCTGGCAGCCGATTGTAACGGAACTCAGCCCGTCGGACGGGGCCGGGATTGCGGTGGCGAGTGGCCTCTTGCAGGGCGGCAGTAATGTCCGCGGCGCGATTGGCCGGCGTACGCCGTTACCCGGCTTCGCTCTTGCGCGGCACGCCTATGCGAGGTCCGCGATCTGCGCCTTGCGTCGCACATAGTGCCTGTTTGCGTACAGCAGCAGCAGGAACGCGAGCGCTGACGCGGCTGCCCCCGTGATCGCGAGAGATTGGCCGACGGCTGCCTCGTCGCCGAACACGTAGTCGGTGATGATCGCAACGAGCAACGGCCCGAGACCCAGTCCGACGATGTTGATGACGAAAAGATACAGCGCCGTTGCACGCGCACGCAGGTTGATCGGCGTTACCTCGTGCAGGGATGCCACCGCAAGCCCGGCATGAAAGCTCGCAAAAAACTGCAGCGCCCCGAGCAGTGCGAGGGTCGTCATGACGCCGGGCGAGAAAGCGGTGGTTGCGAGTGCGGCCGGAAAAAACAGCAACAGCGCGCCGAAAACCGGTGTGCGCATGTGCGCGTCGCCGCGCCCGCGCCGCAGGAGATGGTCGCCTATCCAGCCGCCGCTCAACACGCCGGCCGGCGCACAGACGAGACTGATCGTGCCGTAAACGAGGCCGACCTGGCTCGCCTCCCATTCGAGGACGCGGATGAAGTAGGCCGGGACCCACGCGTGAAACGCGTATCCCACCCCCGTAATCATCGAGAAACCGAGGAAATGCGTGGAGTAAAAAGGCCATGATTTCGCGAAATACGCGAGCGAACCGAGCAGCGTGTCCGTCCCTGCTGCGGCCGCCCGGTTTTGCGCCGCGGTCTTCTTCGAGTAACGGCCCCGGGCGGGCTCCCTGATCGAGAGCACGAGCAGCGCGAACAGCGCGCCCGGCAGGCCGATGGCAATGAACACGGCCTGCCACGAGCGCAGCTCGCCGACGAGCGGCAACGTGAGCGGATCCGGGATCATGGCGATCAGGGTTCCACCGAGGACGAACGCAAGGCCGGACCCGAGGAAGATTCCCACGGTATAGACGCTCATCGCGCGGCCGCGTTTTGTGGCCGGAAAATAATCGCCGATGATCGAGTACGCGGCCGGAGAAAGCGCCGCCTCGCCGACCGCGACCCCGGCCCTTGCCGCGAACAGCTGCAGAAAATTGCCTGCAAGCCCGCACAGCGCGGTCATGAAACTCCACGTGGCAACGCCTGCCGCAATCAGCCGCCGCCGGTTGCGGGTGTCGGCGAGCTTGCCCATGTACAAACCGACGAACGTATAGAAAAGCGCGAACGCCACTCCCTGCAGCAGGCCGAACTGCGTGTCGCTGATTTCGAGATCGCGTTTGATCGGCTGCACGAGCAGGCTCAACACCAGCCTGTCGATGAACGACAGGGCGTAGCACAGCATGAGCACGCCGACGACGTACCAGGGGTACAGTCGCACGAGCGCATTCGCCGACTCGCCCGTTTGTGTCGGCCCGTGCGGCGCTCGTATTTTTTCGGAGCTCATCGTTCAGTCACTGGACCGGTGAACCAGCACTGCAATGCCGCCCGTGCGGAGCAGCGTAGCGGCGGGAAGACGGGTGTGCGCCGTCGATGGTAGCAATTGCCCGCCGGAAGCGGTTAATTTATCGATACCTCGATGCAAACGACCTGCGAGCCAGATGCAAGCCAGATTCAAGCCATGAGAGCGAAGCAGCCTACCATTACCCAGCTGCGGCAATTGCCGAGCCTGATGCAACAAACCATCCCGCCCGAGTGGGAGGACTTCAATGGTCATGTGAACATCCAGTTCTACATGACCCTGTTCGAGCAGAGCGGCTGGCCTATGGTGACGAGGATGGGCATGGACGAGGCGTATTTCCGCGAGCAGCGCCGCGGCCTGTTCGATCTCGAGCACCACATCGTCTACGTCAGCGAACTGCACGTCGGCGACCGCGTCAGCATGTATGCTCGCCTCGTCGACCGGACCGACAAACGCTTTCACGGCTTCATGTTCATCGTCAACGACAGCCGCGAGCGGCTTTCGAGCACGCTCGAATTCGTCACCAGTGGCGCCGATCTCGAAAAGCGCTGCACGGCTGTTTTCCCCGACGACGTGGCCGCCAGGCTCGACCGCATGATCGACGAGCACCGCGATCTTCCATGGTCACCGCCACTCTGCGGCATCATGTCGGCCTGAGCCGGGCATGAGCGGCGACATCCGGGATCGCGGGGCTCGCGTTATTCGGATACGGCGCGACTCGCTTAATTGACGCGCGTTTGCATTATCATGCCACGCTCTACTCACGAAGCCGGCCACGCTCATGAACCCCACTGGATTGCCGAAGACAACCCTCATAACGATACTGACCCTGGGTCTCGCCGCGCAGGCGCCCGCGGACGAAGCCGAAGAAAACAACGAATGGGACGTCAACGCACCGCCGGGCGAGCCGCGCGTAATCCCGATCGACACGCGCAACGGCACATGGATGAGCCTCGACGTCAGCCCGGACGGCAGCACGATCGCGTTCGATCTCCTCGGTGACATCTACGTCGTGCCCAGCTCCGGCGGGGACGCGAAATCGATCGTCAGCGGACTGTCGTGGTCGATGCAGCCACGATTTTCACCCGACGGCTCCGAGATTGCGTATACGAGCGATGCGGGAGGTGGCGACAACATCTGGATCGCCAGCGCCGACGGCAGCAATGCGCGGCAGCTCACGAGGGAAGACTTTCGCCTGCTGAACAACCCGTACTGGTCGCCCGACGGCCGCTACGTCGCGGCCCGCAAGCATTTCACGACCACGCGTTCTCTCGGTACGGGCGAGATCTGGATGTACCACAGGAACGGCGGCGGCGGTATCGCCGTGGTCGAGAAGCCCGATGAGAAGTTCCAGAAAGAACTCGGCGAGCCCGCGTTTTCACCCGACGGGCGCTACATTTATTTCAGCGCCGACAGCACGCCTGGCGGTACGTTCGTGTACGCGCAGGACTCGAACGACCAGATTTTCGAGATCCGGCGCCACGATTTGCACACCGGCGAAACCGAGAGCTTCGTCACGGGGCCGGGCGGCGCGGTCCGCCCGGCACCGTCGCCCGACGGCCGCCACCTCGCGTTCGTGCGCCGGATTCGTGCCAAGAGCGCGCTGTTCGTCAAGGATCTCGAGAGCGGCGCCGAGCGGCCGATATACAGGGATCTCGACCAGGACATGCAGGAAGTCTGGGCCGTGCACGGCGCGTATCCGAACATGGCGTGGATGCCGGATTCCCGGCATCTCGTGGTCTGGGCGGGTGGCGAGATCCGGCGCATCGACATCGGGAGCCGCGAGGTGACGGCTATTCCGTTTCATGTCAGCGACACGCGCACGGTATACGAAGCGCCGCTGCCGCGAAGCGAGGTTGCGCCCGCTACTTTCATGACGACGATGGCACGCAACGCCGAGGTGTCCCCCGACGGCTCGAAAGTCGTGTTCGAGAGCGTGGGACGGGTCTATATAAAGAGCCTGCCCGACGGCGTTGCCAGGCGCCTGACGAGCGACGGCGGCGGCAATTTCGAATACGACCCGAGCTTCTCGCGCGACGGGCGCACGATTGCGTTCGTGAGCTGGAGCGATGCGGACCTCGGCAGCATTCACAGCGTGCGTGCGAGCGGCGGCCGCAGCAAGCGGCTGACGTCGAGGCCCGGACACTATCACGGGCCGCGATTTGCGCCCGACGGTAAATTCGTCGTTTACGAAGCCACCGACGGCGGCTCCCTGACGTCGCCGGACTGGTCGATCGAGACCGGCGTCTTCGTCGTCCCGTCCGACGGCGGAGAATCGCGCCGCATCACGAAAAACGGCGGCAACCCGCACTTCGGTGCGCGGAGCGATCGACTGTACGTCACGCGCCGCGCCGGGGACGGCAACGGCCGCGACCTCGTCAGCATCGACCTGAACGGCGAAGCGCCCCGCGTCCATGCGACCGGCAAATACCTGACCCGCTACGAGGTCGCGCCCGACGGGGCCCACCTCGCGTTTCGTGAGAACTATCACATCTATGCCCTGCCGCTGCCGCCCGGCGGCAAGCCGCTCGAGCTCACGACCACCAGCGACAGCGTGATCGTGACCAAAGCCAGCGGCGATGGCGGCAATTTTCCGGGCTGGAGCGGCGACGGCGCCATGCTCCACTGGTCGCTCGGCGCAACGCTTTACAGCGCCGCACGCGACGAGCTCTTCCGGCTCCCGGCGGACGATAGCGAGGGCGGCGGCTACGAAGCGCCTGACACGGGCGCGTCGCTCGCGCTGGAGCTCGCAGCCGACGTGCCGGCAACCGTCGTTGCGCTCAGCGGCGCGCGCATCGTGACGATGTCGGACGAGGACGGCGGAGTCATCGAAGACGGCGTCATCGTCGTGAATCGCAACCGTATCGAGGCGATCGGCGAGCGCGCGTCGATTCCCGTTCCGGACGGCGCAAAGCTCATCGATGTTACCGGTAAGACCATCATTCCGGGACTCGTGGACGCACACGCGCACGGCTCGCAGGGCGTCGGCCTGATCCCGCAGCAGAACTGGAAGAATTACGCAACGCTGGCGCTCGGCGTGACGACCGTGTTCGATCCGTCCAACGACGCCACCGAGATATTTGCCGCCGCCGAGATGCAGCGCACGGGACAGATACTTGCGCCACGCATGTATTCGACGGGTGACATCGTCTACGGCGCGAAGTCGACTTACTTTGCCGACGTCAACTCGCTCGACGATGCGCGCGAGCACGTGCGGCGGCTCAAAGCGCAGGGCGCCCTAGCGATAAAAAACTACAACCAGCCGCGGCGCGAACAGCGCCAGCAGGTGACCGTCGCCGCGCGCGAGGAGAACATGCTCGTGGTCGGCGAAGGCGGCTCGCTCTATCACATGGACCTGTCGATGGTCGCCGACGGCAACAGCGCCATCGAGCACAACCTGCCGCAATCCATGCTGTACGACGACGTGTTGCAGCTCTGGCGACAGACCGACGTCGCCTACACCCCGACGCTCGTCGTTACTTACGGCGGCCTGACCGCGGAGACCTACTGGTACCAGGAAACCGAGGTGTGGAAGCATCCGATCCTCGCCAACTTCGTGCCGCCGGACGTTCTGGTACCGCGCTCGGTGCGACGCCTCAAAGCGCCGGACGAGGACTACTATCACGTGACGGCGGCGGCCACGGCGAAACAGCTGGCCGACGTCGGCGTCAACGTCAGCATCGGCGCGCACGGCCAGCGCGAGGGTCTCGCAAGCCATTGGGAGATGTGGGGTTTCGCGCAGGGCGGAATGTCCGCGCTGGAGGCGCTGCGGAGCGCAACGATCGCGCCGGCCGGGAAGCTGGGCTTCGACCACGACATCGGTTCTCTCGCAAGCGGCAAGCTCGCCGACCTCGTCGTGCTGGACGCGAATCCGCTCGAGGACATCTATCAGTCCGACAAGGTGAACATGGTCATGCTGAACGGCCGGCTTTACGAGGCGGAGTCTCTCGACGAAACCGTGACGGGAAATCGCAAAACGCAGCCGTTCTACTGGCAGAAGTAACCGCGCCGGCCGCACGCTAGCTGACCTCGACATGCCAGCACCGTGAGCGCGAGGGACGAGGTCGGGATCCTGATCGTGGGCGCCGGCCTCGCCGGCATTGCGACGGCTTACTACCTGTGCACGCGGCACGCGAAGAGATCCGTGCTGCTCGTCGATTGCCGGCCGCCGATGAGCTTCACGAGCGCGCAGTCGGGCGACAATTACCGCAACTGGTGGCCGCACCCCGCGATGACGGCGTTCACCGATCACAGCATCGACCTCATGGAGGAAATTGCCCTGCAGACCTCGAACGCCTTCGGCATGACGCGGCGCGGGTATTTGCTCGCGACGCGCCGGGAGGAAATCGGCGATCTCGTCGCAGGCCTTCGCGTCGGCTATCGCAGCGATGCCGCGGGCCGGGTCCGCCACCACGATCGCGCCTCGACGAAAACCTACGAGCCTCCCGATGGCGACGACTGGACGGCTGCGCCGAGCGGTGTCGACATCCTCTCGAATCGTGCTTTGATCCGGCGGCATTTCCCGTCGCTGTCCGCAGAAGTTGCCCATGTCATCCACATCCGCAGGGCCGGTGATATCGACGGTCAACGGCTCGGCCAGTACATGCTCGAGCGCGTTCGCGACGCCGGCGGCCGGCGGCTCCTCGGCGCGGTCCGCAGCGTAGAGGACGGCAGGAGATTCCAGGTCACGATCGAGGCGCGCGAGGGCGTCCGAACCATCGCCGCGGACGTCTTCGTCAACGCGGCGGGGCCGTTCGCGACACGCGTAGCGGCGATGATCGGCGTCGACCTGCCGATAGACAACGTGTACCAGCAGAAAATCGCGTTCGACGACACGCGCGACGCGATACCCCGGCGAATGCCTTTCTGCGTCGATCTCGACGAGTTCGAGTTCGACTGGACGGACGAGGAACGCGGCCTGCTCGCGGCTGACGCCGATCGATCCTGGTTGACGAGGTGCCTGCCGGGCGGCGTGCACTGCCGGCCCGACGGCGGCCCCGATGGCGCGCGGGTCAAGCTGGGCTGGGCCTGCAACCGAACCGTCAGCGAACCGCTCGAGGATCCGGCGAACGAGCCGCGTATCGATGCGCAGTTTCCCGAGCTCGTGCTGCGCGCAGCGACGAGACTGCAGCCGCGTTTGAAGACCTACATCGATCGTTTCCCGTCCCGGATCCATCATTACGGCGGCTACTACCCGATGACGCGCGAGAACTGGCCCCTGATCGGCCCGCTCGGCGTCGAC
>JBFISV010000116.1:0-7482 GCA_041608415.1 Woeseiaceae bacterium | reverse complement strand
GAGTCGGCTCCACGCGCGGCATGGAGATCATCGACCGCATGATAAACGGCGAAAATCGCGAGGAAAATTACGACCTTCTGGTCGAACTCTGCGATACGATGGAGGACGCCTCATTATGCGCAATGGGCGGAATGACCCCCTATCCGGTCCGGAGTGTTTTGAAGTACTTTGCTGAGGATTTTGCGCCCGGGAGCGCGCCGAAACCTTAAATCGCACCCGCCAGATCGACCTCGGTTCGCCGGTCCCGAAGGCCGCGGCGACCGTCGCGTCGAGATAATGGGCCGCAAAGGCACGCCGGCATCGTGCACGACGCCGGTCGAGGCCGGCATGAAAATCCGTACCCGGACCGGCTCGCGAAGCTCCGCCGAAACGCCATGGAGTTCTACATTTCGGATCACCCGCTCGACCGCCTGACGTGCTCAGCCAACGGCGACTGCGAGCTGCAGGACATGGCGCGCGCGAAACGGCAGGGTCACTTCATCGAAACGACTTGAACGGGTCCTTCGATTGCTGGACCAGCCGATGCCTGCCTTCGACTTCTAGAGGGCGAAGTACGGCAGCATGAAGGGCGCCTGCTGGTCCAGACCCTGATAGTACGCATAACCTTTCGAAGTCAGCGATTTCGCAATCTGCTTCACGTCGCCGGCATCACTTGGAATTCGCGGCAGGATCACGATCGAAACACCCGGCCCGCACTGGCCCTGATACTGCTGAATTTTTACCTTGTCTTTGAGGACCTCTTCGACGAATTTTTCGTTACCGCTGGATGTGCCGCCGAGTGCGCCAGGCTTGTGAGGCTGCTTTTGGCTCGTCTGAATCCGCCCCCAGCCGAGACACTTCAGTTCGACGTTGAAACGATTTTTCTCAAAAAGCAGGTCGCAGGCGCGTCCGTCGCCCCAAACGTCGACCTCCCGCTTTACTGTGCCGATTTCGAAAGCGAGAAAAAGCTAACACTGCAGCCACCCTTCCCAGCCGCCGGATGTCTGTAAAAAGATTTCCACCTTCGCCCATTGCTGCTGGATGAGCTGAATAGTCGCTGCGATGACCGTTTTTGCATCGATACGATAAATCCTGCCCGCGCGTGCCTGATGTTTTGAATATAGTGCAGCGTGCCACGAACGCGAGAATGATCCCGGCCCGACCTTACCCTCGGCGCTTGCCGCGGATAGCTAGTCGTCTGCGAACATCCAGCGCTCGATGGGCCCCTTCAGGTATTTGGGGAACAACCAGAACGCGAGGCCGAGGGCGACGCCGCCGTATACCGGATGCAGCTCGATGACGTAGACGGGCCAGATGAACGCGTGCACCATGTTGTTGATCGTATCGCCGGCGAAACGCAACAGGATCTCCATGACTTGCTCGGTCACGAAATCCCCCACCCCGTCGCTGTCGAAAATGTCGCCGGCCAGCGTCCGCACCTCCCAGAACAGGAACGTGATCGCATAGCCGACGGCATACAGGCCGCCGCCGCGCACGGACCATATCTTGCGGAACCAGCGCCTGAAGAAACCGTGCGCCTTTCCCGGCAGGCTGCCCGGCGAGCGCACGGCATCACGACCGAACTGACCGGTCGCGCGCAGCCTGGTTCCGATTCGATAGCCGAGCGGCGGTTTCTTCGGTTTCGCCTTGCGATTCTTGCGCTTTTCCTTCCTCGTCGTCACGGCGCCGATTCTACAGCAGCCGGGTCCCGGGATACTGAATGCGCCGCGGCCGCATGCACGTTGCGTGGCGAACAATGAATGCAGACGCGCATCGGCAACCCACCGGGCACCGCTGACGCGATAGAATTCCGCAACCTTCAGTACGTCGGCGTTTTCGATCCGACCCCGATACGGCGAGCGCGCGCCGGTCGCAGTCGGTTCCGGCCGTGTCGGCATCAATCGCAGGGACCGATATGAAAACAAAGATCGCCGCGCGCGCGGATGGGGACAAGATCGAATCGGAAGACGTCAACACGCCGAGGATCGATTGGTTCATTTTCGGCGGCGGCACCCTGTTGTTGCTGGCGGTCGTCATACCGATCCTCGTCGCGCCACAATGGAGTGAACGCCGAATCGCCGGCGCCTTCAGGTTCATCACCGAAGAGGTCGGCATCTTTTACATCATCGCGGCCTGCACGATTTTCGTCTACCTGCTCGCAATCGCGCTCGGCGAAAAAGGCCGGCTCGTTCTCGGCCCGCCCGGCGTCAAGCCCGCGTATTCGAGATTCAGCTGGGTGGCAATGCTGTTTTGCACCGGCATCGGCGCATCCCTCGTCTATTGGGGCGCCACGGAATGGACCTTCTATTACGACAATCCGCCGTTTTCGGTCGAGCCGCGCAGCGATGCGGCAATACTGTGGGCATCGAGCTACGGCATGTTCCACTGGGGGCCGCTGGCCTGGGCGCTGTACTGCCTGCCCACCGTCGCGTTCTGCCTGTCGTATCACTACAAGGGCACGCCCATCCTGCGGCTGAGCGCGGCCTGCCAGGGCGTTCTCGGCAGGCATTCGCGGCGCTGGCCCGGGCGGGTCATCGACCTGCTGTTCATCGTGGGCCTGCTCGGCACCGCGGCGACGGGACTCGCGTTCGGCGTGGAACTCGTCACCTCCGCGGTGACCCGCGTCGCCGACCTGCCGGACGACTACCGAACGCAGCTCGGCGTCATGCTCGTGGTCACCCTGCTGATCGCCTACAGCGTCTACCGCGGCCTCGATAAAGGCATCAAGGTCCTGAGCGTCATCAACGCCGTGCTCGCACTCGTGCTCATCGCATTTGTCCTCGTCGTAGGCCCGACCCGCTTCATCCTCGAGATGGGCGTCGTTTCGGTCGGCCACATCGCGCAGAATTTCATCGCCATGATCACGTGGTCGGATCCGCTGGCGCGCGACGACTTCGTCGAAAGCTGGACGATTTTCTACTGGGCGTGGTGGCTCGCGCTCGGGCCCTTCGTCGGCATGTTCGTCGCCAAGATTTCACGTGGGCGAACCCTGCGGCAGGTGATCTTCGGCATGATCGGCTGGGGCAGCTTCGGCTGCGCGATATTCTTCGTCGTGCTCGGCAATTACGCGCTCGACCTCGAGCTCTCCGGCGCGTACCCGGTCGTGCAACGCGTCGTCGACGAGAGCCCGTCGGCGGCGATCGCGAGAATCGTCGAACTGCTGCCGTTCGGAACTTTCCTGCTGGTCTACCTCGGCGTCATCGGCGTCATCTTCGCCGCGACGACGTACGACTCCGCGACCTACACGCTTGCCGCCGGCTCGACGCGTTTCCTCGCGGCCGACCAGCACCCCGCCCGCCCGCATCGCGTCTACTGGGCCTTCGCGCTGGGCATGCTGCCGTCCGTGCTGCTGTTCATCGGCGGGCTGAAGCCGCTGCAGACCGCGTCGATCGTCGCATCGCTGCCGCTGCTGTTCGTCTACGTGCTGCTCATGGTATCGACGCAACGGATGCTGAAGGCGGCTCCTCGAGGGCCTTGAAGCCGGGCTCGCGGCGCCGGCATCACGCGTCGACGCGCCGATCCGAGGCGATGATCACGCGATGCATGCGCCGATATGCCGGCAGGTAATCCGCGACCGCGAAGTGCTGGGTCGTACGGTTGTCCCAGATCGCGACCGAGCCTTTGCGCCAGCGGAAGCGTACCTGCAGGTTCGGCGAGTCGAGATGCGCGAACAGGTACTGCAACAGCCGGTCGCTCTCGGCTTTGAGCAGGCCCTTCACCTGTTGCGTGAACGAGCGGTTGACGAACAGCAGGCGTCTGCCCGTGACGGGATGCACGGGCGCCATCGGGTGCACGGCCGAGCCCATGCTCGCCATGGCGCGGTTCAGTTTATCGACATCGTTGTCGTCGCCGAGGTAGTTGTTGCGAAACGCGCCCATGTCGTGCACCGCCGATAATTTCGAAACGAGCGCACGCATGTCGGCCGGCAGCGTGTCGAACGCCGTATACATGTTCGCCCACAGCGTGTCGCCGCCGGTATCGGGCACCGCAATCGCGTGCAGCACGGAGAGGAACGGCGGGTTTTCCTGGAACGTCAGGTCCGTGTGCCAATCGTCGGTATCGGGCGGCCGGTCGCCGTCATTCTCGAGCAGCACGACCCGATCGTAGCCGGGCAGGTGCGGATAAACGGGATGCGGCTCGACGGGGGGACCGAACGAAGTCGCGAACTCGAACTGCGCCTGCGGGGACAGTTCCTGGTCGCGGAAAAAAAGCACGAGATGCTCGAGCAATGCATCGTAGATGAGCTGCTCGGTGACCGCATCGAGCGGACGCGAGAGGTCGATGCCACGCACCTCAGCGCCGATCGTCGGCGTGACCGGCTCAATGTCCAGTTCGTTTGCCATGGGTCATCGTCCCGATAATTCGCGTCGAGCGTGCTGCAACCGCGAAGCCGTCTTTATCTGCCGCGAAGCCGTCTTTATCTACAAGGGGCCACAGATTCCGCGCGGCCTGCGGCAATGCGTGGTGTTTTTTGTTGCGCATAACGCCGATCGGCCAGTGCCGCCGGGATTTTCGGCGCATTCCGGGTGCGCCGCGCCTCGCCAATGCAGTAAGAACTTCTATATTGTAGGGGTAACGGCCTGATTTTTTCCAAAAAAAGGACGGCGGTTGCCGGTCGCCCGGTTTCCGTCGCCGACAAGATACCCGGACGACCGGAGCCGGCATACCACATCCGACGGGCGCATCGACGTCCGCTGCACCTCGCCGACCGCGGCGACACGGGGAGTATTCGACATGAATTCCAAAAACGAAAGTGACGCGCCATTGACGATCGAGCCGGTCACGCTCGACGTGCTCGAGGCATCGACTCGGGACGGGAAGATCGATCCGGGAACCGCGGAGCTTCTCGCGGCGGAGAGGGCATACGTATGCAAGCGCCGCCAGGCATTCAGGAGTACCACCGAGCAAGACATCTCCTCGAAAGGCGTCCCCGGGAACCTCGTCGGCCTGGCCTTGTCCGGCGGCGGCATCCGCTCGGCGACGTTCTCGCTCGGCGTCATGCAGGCGCTTTCGCGCAATGGTTTTCTCGACAAAGTCGATTACCTGTCAACCGTGTCCGGTGGCGGCTACATCGGCTCGGCCGTCACGTGGCTCACGAGCGACTTGTCGGCATCGGCGGCGCACCAGGGCAAGTTCAGCACGCGAAAAAACGAATTCCCGTTCGGCACCGACGATCCGGACCCCGAAAGCGAAAAGATCGACCGGCCCGAGCAGGAGAAAGTGCTGCGTTACCTCCGCCAGCATGGCAATTACCTGGCGCCCGGCGCGGGCATCAGTCTGGTCTCGCTGCTCGGCGTCGTATTGCGGGGTACGTTGCTCAACCTGCTGGTCTGGATGCCGCTGTTCGGCGTCCTGTTTTACATCGCTCCGGAGCCTCTCTACGACGGGTTGGTCTATGCCGGCCTTTTAATATTCGCCGGCCTGATCGTAGCCGTGATCGTGTATTCGTTTGCGACATGGCTGCGTCGCCTGGTGCCATTCGACCTGTTCTGGTATTGGTCGCGGCGCAGGGCCGAGCAAGCCGCCGCAATTCTGATACCGCTGGCCATCCTGTTGCTCGTAATCGGGTATCTGCCCGATGTGGACGAATTCGTCTGGGACAGGATCAAGGCAGCCGGCCCCGCCGCAATCCTCACGGGGATCGGCGTCGCCATCCGATCGTTCCTGACCTCCGGGAGCAGCGAGAAGGGGGCGCCGGTCGGGATCGTCGTGCCGCTGGCCTCGGCGCTGTTCTTGTACGGCGTAGTTCTGGTGTCGTTCCAGATCGGCACGCGTCTCTATCCGATGTTCCCGCTCGACGTACCGTTCGTCGGCATCTCGGTGCCGTTGTTCGCGATCATAGTTGCGGCGGTCGCCCTCGGGATTTTCGTCAATCTGAACTACATCGCAATCCACCGATACTACCGCGACCGGCTCATGGAAACCTTCATGCCCGACCTGGACTCGGCGATGAGCAACGACACGACGGCGGCCATCAAGGCGGACAGCGCGAAGTTCAGCACGTTCGCACAGGGAGAGGACAACGAGATACCGCGCGCGCCGTATCACATCGTCAATACGAACCTGATCCTCGTCAATTCAGATACCCCGACCTATGCAAGCAGAGGCGGTGACAATTTCATCATGTCGCCCGAATACTGCGGCAGCAACGCAACCGGCTGGCGGAGAACGTCGCAATTCATGCGCGGCAAGATGACGCTTGCCACGGCGGTCGCGATTTCCGGCGCCGCGGCAAACCCGAACTCGGGCGTGGGAGGCGAAGGACTGACGAGGAACAAGTTTCTGTCGCTCGTGATGTCGCTTCTGAACCTCAAGCTTGGATACTGGGCCTCGAACCCGCACAAGAAACACCATACCAACTGGCCGGCAAACCACTTCGTTCCAGGCAGCTACTCCATCGGTAATGCGATCGGAATATTCGGGTTCAGGGAAAACCGGACATTCGTGCAGCTCAGCGACGGCGGCCATTTCGAGAATACGGGCGTCTACGAACTGGTGCGGCGCCGATTGAGACTGATCGTCGTCTGCGACGGAGGCGCGGATCCGGACACGTCTTTTTCCGACTTCCAGACGACCGTGAGGCGCGTCGAGGACGACTTCGGCGCGCTGATCGAAGTGGACGAAACGGAGAGCCCGAACAAGGTCGTGCCCACGATAAAGAAGGATCTGCATTATCCCAAGGACAGGAAGTATGCCGAGCAGGGCTTCATGCGCGGCACGGTGACCTACGCCGATGGCACGACCGGTACGATCATCTACCTGAAGACGACGTTGATCAGCAGCGTGAGTTTCAAGGTCAAAGGTTACGCCGCGTCGAATCCGGACTTCCCGGATCAAAGCACCGCGGACCAGTTTTTCGACGAAGTTCAGTTCGAGGCCTACCGCGAGTTGGGGCACGCGATCGCCTCTCAGATGCTCGACTCTCGCATACTCGATGAACCGGCGGACAAAAAAGAGCTCACGGCCTGACCCGGAGTGTCGCAACGAGAGCCGGATCCGGACGTCTCACACATCGACAGACGAGTCGGTGCAGCGGCGTCAATGCACGAACAAGTCCGGGCCGAGTGCCGGGCTCAGGCCTTGTCGAGCTTCGAGAACTTCGATCCTTCGAGCGTCAGGTTGTACATCAGGCCCTTGGAGCCGAAGATGAAGCCGACCACCGGGTCCTTGATGTTCTGCGTGTCGATCGTCTTGCCGGCGCCGAGATCGATGAGCGCGACGGAGCCGTCGACGCCTACCTTCCAACCCTTCGCGTTACGAAACTTGTTTAGCGACTCTTTCGTCATGAACGCGATGACGATCGATTTCGCCTGCGCGCCGAGCTGAAAGCCGATCGAGCCGCTCGTCGTGCGGTAGTAATCGACGGTCGAATTGCCGACGCGCAGCGCGCCTTCACCCGTTTCCGCGCCGATGCCCATGCCGATCTTGATGACGCGCGGGAATACGAGGTAACCGGCCGCCTGGTTCAGGAAAACCTCGGATCCCCGCACCTCGTCCCTGAAG
>JBFISV010000115.1:0-7529 GCA_041608415.1 Woeseiaceae bacterium | reverse complement strand
CAGCAAACGTGCCGCCGGCAGGAAACCGGCGCCAAGTGCAAAAAAGAATAAGGTGAAGAAGAAACCAGTAAAAAAGAAAACGGCGAAGAAAAAAGCAGCGAATAAAACGCGCAGGAAGGCCCGCGTGACCAAGAATCGAGAAAAAGAAACCTGACCGGCTCAAATGACCATGGCGGCGGAGCCCGCATAGAACATACAATTCGCGTTGGCGATGTTCAGATTGCCTCCGCCACGCGAGCACGATTGATACACCGAATCGGAGACTTGAGACATCACGAACGCAGACTGGAAAATGCCGGCGACGACGCGCAAGGCGGACGGCGAGCCCCGCCACGTCGGCATCGAAATCGAACTGCAGGGCATCCCCGTCGATCGCCTCGTCGAGCTCGTGCAGGGCGCCATCGGCGGTTCGATCCGCGAAGTGACGCGGTCCGAGTACGAGGTGGATGTGCCGGACCAGGGCACGTATCGCATCGAGGTCGATTATGCGCTGCTGAAAGAGATGGCGCAGGAAGAGGCGGATGCCGACAACGGCAATGACAGCCCGTCGCGGACATTGGCGATCGACGCGCTCGACACGCTGTCCTCGCTCGTCGTGCCCTGCGAAATCGTCAGCCCACCGCTCGCGATGGAGTCGATCGCCGAGCCCATGGACGCCATCGTCGACGCGGTCCGCGACGCTGGCGCCAACGGCACGCGCGCATCGATCGTGTATGCGTTCGGCGTGCACCTCAATGTCGAGCCGACGGACATGCAGGCGGGCACCATTCTCTCTTACATGCAGTCGTTCGTCTGCCTGTTCGACTGGATCGTGTGGGCCGGAGAGATTGATCTGTCGCGTCGCGTAACGCCCTACATAAACCCGTTTCCGCGTGACTACCAGGCGAAAATAATTGCGCCCGACTACCGTCCGGATTTCCCCGGCCTGATCGCCGACTACCTGCAATTCAATGCGACGCGCAACCGTGCGCTCGACATGCTGCCGCTGTTTTCGTCGGTCGACGAGAAAGTCGTCTCTGGCGCCGTCGACGACGACCGGGTCAATGCCCGGCCGGCTTTTCACTACCGGCTCGCGAACAGCTGCGTCGACGAGCCCGGCTGGAGCATCGCAGAGCCGTGGGGCCGCTGGGTGAAGCTCGAAGAGCTGGCCGCCGACAAGGATGCGTTGTCCGTAATGTGTGCCGAAATGCTGGAGGACAGCGAACGCATGCTGCACCCGCTCGACAGCCGTTGGCGCGAAAAAGTGCAGCGGTGGGTCGAACGGTCCTGATCGGCGTCACGGGACCGAGCCGCCGCCTGCCGTGGGCCTGGTGGGCGAGCCGCTGGCATCTGCGCCGCTGTGGTGCGGCGGCACGCTACCTGACGCCCGCGGGCGGATTTCCCGATGGCGACTTTGCCGGGTTCGTCATCGGCGGCGGCAATGACATCGACCCCGCCATTTACGGCGGCGATGTGTCGCAGTCCCGCAGTGTCGATACTCTGCGCGACGAGTTCGAACTCAGCGTGCTCGATTTGGCGGCCGAACGCGGCCTGCCGGTCCTCGGCATCTGCCGCGGCAGCCAGCTATTGAACGTGTATGCGGGCGGTTCGCTGCACGGCGACCTCAAGCCGTTGCGCCGTCATACCTCCAACAAGGGCACCTTGCTGCCTCGCAAGCGCGTGACCATCCGCAAGGATTCCAGGCTGGCAGCCATGCTCGGCGCGGAAACGACCCGCGTCAACAGCCTGCACCACCAGTCAGTGAAGGAGGTCGGCGACGGGCTCATCGTCAGCGCGCGCGATCGCGACGACATCGTGCAGGGCATCGAGGCCGTCGACGAGCCCCTTCGCATCGGCGTGCAGTGGCACCCGGAGTACCTGCCGCAGCGACGCGACCAGCGCCGCCTTTTCGCCTCTTTCGTGGACTACTGCCGCACGCGCTCGGCACGGTAACGTTCGGCCGCTTCGCGAAACGCGATAAAAAGCTTACGCTGGCGACCGTCCCGGGGCCGCACTTCGGCATGATTCGGAGACAGGCTGTCGCCCTTCGGCAGTGCTAGCGGACATCGGGCGATTGCGGCATGTCGGTTCCTGCCGAATCGATCATTCGGCGACCGTACCAGGCGATCGCGATCAGCATGAGCAAACTGAGAGTGACCCCGAACAGCAGGGTTCCATAGCGCATGGTTTCTGCCTCGGCGCCCGCGTGCAAGATCGCCTCGCCCCCGGCCCAGCCGAGGTAGACGTAGATCAGGATCAAGGGCAGCTGCCCGACCACGCTTGCGACGAAGTACGGCAACGGTTTGATCGACGTCATGCCAAACCCGTAGCCGTTGACGATGCCGGGTACGAAAGGATTCAGGCGCATCAGGACGAGCATGCGAAAGCCGTGCTGCTCGACAGCGGACATCAGCCGCTTCGCTACCGGTATTTTTTCGAGGCGAGACGTAACCCAGTCCGCCGCGAAATACCTCGCGATCAGAAAAGTACACATGAACACGGCCATGATGGAAACCATCACCACGGCGAAGGCCACGACGGGCTCGAACGCGATTCCCGCGACGATCGTCAGCACGGTGCGCGGGAACCCGGCGACGGCCGCGAACAGGTAGACGAAGAAGTAGACAACGGGTGCGATCGCGCCGTAGGCCCGAATGCGGGTAATCAGGTCGATCGCGATGTCCCTTGCCGAAAAAAAGTGGATGAACGCAAAAAACACGGCGACGAGCAGCACGGCGGCCAGCGCATACCTCACGCGCCTGCTCATGACCGGCCAGCCCGGTTCGCTGTGGTACAAGTACGTCGCATTGCGATGCCTATCCCGGTCTGCCGGTCGCTGCCAAATGGGTCTGTTTCCGGTGGCGAGGGCGGCGACCGTGTAAGACTCCCAAGTTCACGGTCGGAGCAACTCTGGCGCCCGCGCCATTCTACTTGCCCGGCGCACGCGGCCCGAAAAGTTTCGCACGAGCCGTCGAGCCAAATACGCCCAACTGCGTCGTCCCGGACTTGTAACAACTTGTATTGCTTGCCGTTCAAGCGCCGATCGTTGCGCGGGGCGGGGTAACATGATGATATGAAAGACTCGGTATCAACGCGATCACCGTCCGGGCATCTCGCTATCCCGATGCCCGGCAGCGGGCGCAGGATTCTTGCAACTTTCGCGGTCATCATTTCGCTGGCCTCCCTTGCGGCCTGCAGCCCGATAAAGCTCTTGAATGCTTCGAGCCCGTCGCGACACTACGAGCGGACGGCGGACATCCCCTACGGCGACGGTGCCCGGCAGCGTCTCGACGTCTACGTTCCGAAGGCACTGGAAAATCCCGCGCCGATGGTCGTGTTCTTCTACGGCGGCGGCTGGCGCGAGGGCAGCAAGGCGAACTACGAATTTGTCGCCTCGTCGCTGACCGAGGCGGGCATCGTGGTCGTCATTCCCGATTATCGCCTGTTCCCCGCCGTCGAATTTCCCGCGTTCGTCGACGACGGCGCCGCGGCCGCCGCCTGGGCGCTCGACAACGCGGACCGGCTCGGCGCGGACCCGGACCGGGTATTCGTCATGGGACATTCGGCCGGGGCGCACATCGCCGCGCTGCTGGCGCTGGACGCGAGTTACCTCGGCGCCCGGAACGCCTCCCGGCAGCCGTTCGCCGGGCTCATCGGCTTGTCGGGACCCTACGATTTCCTGCCGATCGAGGGCGGTTACCTCGAGCGCGTCTTTCCGGAAGCCAGCCGCGCATCGAGCCAGCCCATCAACTTCGTGACAGACGGCGCACCGCCGACGTTGCTCGTCCACGGCTCGGACGACCGTACCGTCTGGCCGCGGAACAGCCGCAATCTCGCCGACAGACTTCGCGAACAGAGTGTCGACGTGACGCTCACGCTTTACGACGACGTCGGCCACGCGCGGGTTGTCGCCGCGCTCGCGCCGCCCCTGGATTTTCTCGCCCACACGCTGGATGACACGCGGCAGTTCATCGTGAAAACGACGAGGTCCCGCGATGATGCCGATGATTCGCGCGTCTACGGTTCGAGATAAAACCGCCAGTGACATCGTAACGGCGCCACTGGCATGTCCGGCGCGGTCTCAACAGGCATGCGGCGCGTAGTCTGCTCCGGACAGAAGTTCAGGCTCTCTGGTACGTGCCGACCAGCCGGTTCATCGCGATGACGTTCGGCTCGATCTTCTCGAGCAGCTCCCACATCGTGAGACCGGGCTCGAGGTCAGGCGCCGAACCGAGGGCCAGCAGCCAGAAGAAATAATGGTGCGGCCCGTGGCCTTCGGGGGGCATCGGGCCACCGTAGCCCGAGTTGCCGAAGTTGTTGACGCCCTGGATGTGATCGCCCGTGCCCTCCGCCAGTTCCGAGACCGTCGCCGGGATGCCGTAGAGCACCCAGTGCACGAACCCGTAATTGCCCGGCGAGACCAGCGGCGCGTCCGGATCGTGGCAGATAAGCGCATACGATCGCGTGCCGCCGGGAGCGCCCGACCAGGACAGTGCCGGCGAGACGTCGTCGCCCTCGCCAGTGTGGCGCTTCGGGATGCTGCGCCCGTGATCGAAAGCGGGGCTCGTCAATTTCATGTCGGATAGCGCGAATCCCATGATGACCTCTCTTAATTCACTGCTGCGGGACGATATCGTCCCATATCCATCCCGGTTGCGGGAAGCCTGTGCGCGCAACGGGCATAAGCAGATTCCGAAGCTCAATTTTCGAGCCGCAAGGCGTAGGCTGGAGTTTGCGGGGCACGTCACGGTTGGAACCGGTGTCCGCACGAGCCAGGAGGAGAGCGACATGAGCGGGTCGAGACTCAGAGATTTTCTCGACAAAGAGAAGGTCAAGTACGTAACCATCACGCATTCTCCCGCATTTACGGCGCAGGAAATCGCGGAGAGTTCGCACGTTCCCGGCAAGGAACTCGCGAAAACCGTCATCGTGAAAATCGACGGTCGACTGGCCATGGTGGTCACGCCGGCTACCGAGCACGTCAAGCTGCACGTGCTCGAGGCGACGCTCGGCGCCACCGAGGTCGCACTCGCGAGCGAGAGTGACTTCGAGAACTCGTTCCCGGATTGCGAAACAGGCGCCATGCCGCCGTTCGGCAACCTGTACGACATGCCGGTATTCGTGTCGCAATCGCTCAGGGAGGACGACCACATCGCGTTCAATGCCGGCTCGCACAGCGAACTCGTGCGCCTTCCGTACGCAGAATTCGAGCGGCTCGTCGAACCGACGCCGCTGGCGGCTTGACCGCGGACCGCCAGCGCGGCCGGCTGCGATTGCGTAGAGAACGCATCATGAACGCGACGGCAAGGGCGATACTTGATTCATCCCCTGGCTGAGCGCATGCTCGTGTCGCAGCGGCGCGAACGCCGCGGCACGTCGGAATCGACAATCAAAACACCAGGCTAAACCGCCCGCGATGACACGCCTCCGGCCAGCAAAACAATGAGCGAGGAGCTGACGAACGCACTGCGCGTCCGGCCAGAAGAGTTGCGCCGTGCATGCGAGGAACTGACGCGCAAGTTCGACCATAGCGCCGACCTGCCCCCGGGCACATCTTTTCTCGGCCAGAAAAGGGCCATCGATGCCATCCAATTTGGCGTCGACATGCAGCGCCCGGGTTACAACGTGTACGTTCTGGGACCGCTCGGCAGTCATCGACACGGGCTCGTCCAGGAACTGATTTCGAAGCGGGCCGAGGCAAAGGGTCCGCCGAGCGACTGGTGCTACGTCAATAATTTTTCCGACCCCGAATCGCCAGCTGCGCTTTCATTCCCGGCCGGGAAGGGTGCCGACTTTCGGGACGACATGCGTGCGCTGATCGACGACATGCGGCTCGCGATACCCGCGGCGTTCGAGGAAGACGATTACCGCGATCAGCTCCGGGCGATGGAGCAGGAAACGCAAAAGGAAGTCGAAAAGCAGTGGAACTCGCTCGAAGAAATGGCTTCACGGGAAGGCATCGGCGTCCTGCAGACACCGACGGGTTACGTGCTCGCGCCGGTCGTCGACGGGAAAGTCATCGGCGACAAGGAATTCGAGGGCATACCCGCGGAAAAGCAGGAGCAGATCAAGACCGCGATCAAGCGGCTCAGCGAGGAGCTGCAGGCTCGTATCGAGCTCATGCCGACGCTCCGCAGGGAGCTTCGCGAAAAAATCCAGGCCCTTGATCGCGAGGTGATTTCCCATGCGGTCGGCACGTTGCTGGGGGAGCTGAAGAAGAAGTATGTCGACATGCCGGCGGTGCTCGCCTACCTCGACGGCGCGGAGAAGAGCATCATCGTCAACGCGCAGGATTTCCGAAAGCCGGAGTCGCCGCCTCTGCCGTTTCTCAAACAGGATTCGTCACGGTTGTTCGCCCAGTTCGAGGTCAATCTCGTCGTGGACAACGGCTGCAGCCAGTCGGCGCCGATCGTGTACGAGCCCAACCCGAGTCATCCCAACGTCATCGGCAAGATCGAGCATCGCGCGGAAATGGGCGCGCTGCTCACCGATTTTCGCATGGTGCGTGCCGGAGCGCTGCTGCGGGCGAACGGCGGATACCTGATTCTCGACGTGCATCGCCTGCTTTCACGTCCGTTCGTCTGGGATGCGCTCAAACAGGCGTTGTTCGCGGCCTCGGTTCGTATCGAGTCGCCTGGCGAGAGTTACGGACTCGTGAGCACGACGATGCTCAAGCCGGAACCGATTCCGCTCGACGTGAAAATAGTCCTGATCGGCGAGCGGAGGCTTTTCTATCTCCTGAACCGCTACGACAGCGAATTCAGTAACCTTTTCAAGGTGGCCGCCGATCTCGACGACGACATCGAGCGCAGCGACGAAAATGTCGATCAATATGTATTGCTCGTCGCCGACCGCGCCCGGGCGAGCGGGCTTCTGCCGTTCAATGAAGCGGCGATACGACGCGTCATAGAACAACGGGCGAGACACGCGGAAGATGGCGAACGCCTGTCGATGCACATGCGCTCGCTCGATGACCTGCTGATCCAGTCCGACCACTGGGCGCGGCAGCGCGGCGCCTCCGTCGTCGAACCCGGGGACGTCACGGAAGCTGTCCAAAAACGCGATCATCGTCACGATCGCACGCGCGGCAAAGTCCTCGATGCGATCAAGCGCGACACCCTGCTCATCGACACGTCCGGTGCGTGCGTCGGGCAGGTCAACGGGCTTTCGGTGGTAGACCTGGGCGAATTTCGCTACGGCCACCCGATGCGCATTACCGCGACGACCCGTATGGGAACGGGGCAGTTCGTCGATATCGAGCGGGAAGTCGAGCTCGGCGGCGCGATTCATTCCAAGGGCGTGCTGATTCTGTCCTCGGCGCTGACCGCGCGCTATGCACAGGAAGTGCCGCTGTCCCTGCGCGCCAGCATCGTCTTCGAGCAGTCTTACGGCGGCGTGGAGGGAGACAGCGCGTCGGTCGGCGAGCTCTGCGCGCTGCTGTCGTCGTTGTCACAGACGCCGATCAGGCAGGGCATCGCGGTGACAGGATCCGTCAACCAGCTCGGACGGGTCCAGGTCATCGGCGGCGTCAACGAGAAAATCGAGGGCTT
>JBFISV010000114.1:0-7561 GCA_041608415.1 Woeseiaceae bacterium | reverse complement strand
CTGCGCGGCTGGTACAGCGCCGAGGAAACCACGAACCTGCCCTTCGAGATACAGGCGGCGCTCGACGACGTCGGCCAGCGGAGTCCGCGTGCGCGGGTCGACGACAACCTGCTTTTCCTGATTCTGCGCAACGCGCCGGTCAACAGGCTGCGGCCTTATCACGATTTCACGGCGCCACGTGAGAAAGCGATGAAAGTGGCGGCGAACCGTATCAACAATAACCGTCCGATCGCCTGGTTCGAAGACGACGACGATCCGGCCTCGCTGAAGTTCGAGCCCGGTTTCGAGCCGGACTTCAAGGCCGTGATCGACCTCGCCGGCTCACGCAGCAAGATGTACGGCGGCAGAATCAGGAAATACCGCATTGCCTCGCGCAATCGGCAGATCCAGTACCTGTTCGTGGCGGGACCGCATCACGTGTGGCTCGTGCACCCGCAGGCGCTCACCGTGGAGCTGTCGAGTTACGGCCTGCGCACGGTCGACGTCGTCGCCGATGAGGACATGTGCATTCCGGGATACGAGTTCTACGACAACATGGGCCACGGCGAAATCGACGACCAGATCCCGCCCGGCTTCGCGGGGGCCGTGTGTCCGTTCGATCCGGATCGCGCGGACGCCTCACCATGGAACGATCGCATGCCGGTGGTACGAAAGTTTCGGCGCGCCGCGCTGTGAGATCGAATTCGGTACGGTTGTCGCCGCAGGCGACAAAGGTCCATGCCGCCAATACGGCCCGGTAAGCCGCTTCTGAACCGGGTTGCGGACCGCGGTGCGCATCGGACACAATCCGAGACGGGCAACGGAGCTGATTGTGGCCGGTGAGCAAAAATTCGGGCTCGACGACGCCTACGCGGTCGAGACACCCGAGGACAACATTCGTCTGTATGCCGATTGGGCCGATTCTTACGAATCGGACTTCGTTCTGAACCACGGCTGGGTCGCATTTCGCCGGGTTGCCGAAGAACTCGCGAAGCACCGGGACGACGTGCGCGGCGCGGTGCTCGATGTGGGTTGTGGAACCGGCATCGGCGGCGTCGCATTGCGCGAGTGCGGATTCGACGTCGTCGACGGCATCGACATCTCGGCGGAAATGCTCGCGGCGGCGGGGCGCAAAACTTTCGGCGAAGGAACGCCCGTGTATCGCAATCTTTACGAGGCGGACCTGACAAAGAAGATTGACATCGACAGTGGCAGTTACGGCGGCCTCGTCAGTGCGGGCACCTTCACGCACGGGCATCTCGGACCCGAGGCGCTCGACGAACTGTGGCGCGTCGCCACGCAGGGCGCTTTCTGCGTCATCAGCATCAACGCCAGTCATTACGGAGACATGGGGTTCGCGGCAAAGATCGAGGCGGATTCGGCCGGTGGCACGATCACGGTCCTCGACCTCATCGATATCGAGATGTACACGCACCCGCAGCCCGACGTGCCGCCGGGCAATGACCGCGCCAGGGTCCTCGTCTGTCGCATTGCCGGCTAACCCGCATGCTGCGCCGACTCTTGAAACATCCGCGCTAGAGCCGGTCCCTGATCTGGTAATAAAGAATGCCAAGGGCCACCAGCGGTTTGCGGAGCCGGTACGCACCCGGGACGATGACGGGTTTGACGTTCGCGAACAGGTCGAATCGTTCGAGCGTACCCGCAATCGCGTCGGCCATGATCTGGCCCACCAGGTGAGTGACGTTGACGCCGTGGCCGGAATATCCCTGCGCAAAGAAAACGTTTGGCGCGACCCGGCCGAGCTGCGGTACGCGATTGATCGGCACCCCGATCGTGCCGCCCCACGCATAGTCGATACCGACGCTTTCGAGCTCCGGATAAATCTTCAGCATTCGCGGCCGTAGCTGGGCTTTGATGACGTCCGGATCATTGCCGAAATAGTTGCAGCGCCCGCCGAACAGCAGCCGCTTGTCGGCGCTCAGCCGGAAGTATTCGAGCACGAAATTCGGGTCGCAGACGGCAAGGTCCTGCGGGTTTATCGTCGCGACCGTCGCCGCGGGAAGCGGTTCGGTCGCGATGATGAAGCTGTTCACCGGGAACATGATGCCTCGCAGCTTGCGCTCGACGTCGTGATAGGCATTGCCCGCGATAACGACGGCGTCGGCGCTTATCGAGCCCTGTTCCGTCCTGACTCGCGGTGTCGCACCTTTCTCGATTTCAATGACGGGCGAGCGTTCGTAGATGCTTGCGCCGAGCGTGGCGGCCGCTCTTGCTTCCCCGATACACAGCTTCAGCGGATGCAGGTGACCGTTGGCCATGTTCAAGAGTGCGCCGATGTAGGCGTTCGTGCCGATCGTCGCTCGCGTCTCGTCGGCGGACAACAGGCGGATCTCGTGCGGGAAACCGCTTCGCGAGAGGCGCTCGAACTCGGCCTCGAGGTCGTTAAGATGCCGGGACTTGATCGCGACGTCGAGATAACCGAATTTGAGGTCGCAGTCGATGCCGTAAGTCTTGACGCGCTCGCGAATAATGTCGTGCCCGGCCCAGCGCAGTTCGCCGATGACCTTTTCCGCATCCCTGGCGATGTGCCGCGCCATTTCCCGTTCGCCCGAGATACCGCCGATGAGCTGGCCGCCGTTGCGTCCGGACGCCCCCCAGCCGACGCGGTTTGCCTCGAGGACCTTGACGTCGTAGCCGCGCTCGGCGAGGTGCAGCGCGGTGGACATACCGGTGAACCCTGCGCCGATGACGCAGACATCCGCGTTTCGATCGCCGCGCAACGGCGCGAAGTCGGTCTGCTCGCCGGCGGTCGCCGCGTAGTAGGAATTCGTATGCGGTTGCGGCTGCACGAGTTCGATCACGCTGCCATCGTCGGAAGCTGTCTAAAAACCGCCGCCGGTCCGAAAGCCGCCGCGCCCGCCACGCGGCGCGCGAGGCGGGCGTGGCAGTTTGAAGCCGCCACGCCGGCCTGAACGGCTGCGGCCGGGCCAGTGCCAGGTCGGGCGGCGCGCCGGCGCCCGGCGCCCCTCCCCGGCAATGCCGCCGCTGCCGAAATCGGGCCAGGCGCCCGCCACGTCCCGATAGCGTTGATGCTGCCGCAACACGTCCCATAATGCGCCGCCGCGGATCGCGCCGCCGAGCACTTCGCCGATCATCGCGACGATCTTGTCGCCGTTGTCGAAGCCGGAGCGCAGATCGTCATAGCGGTTCTGCTTGAATCGTTGCCGGACCTGTTCGAGCTCCTGCACACGACGAAGGTGCTCCCGGTGTACTTCGCGATTACGCTCGAATTCGTTTTGCAGCTCGTCTTCCTCGCGGCGCAGCAGGGCCAGCTCGTTCACGATCGAGTCGTCCTCGACGGTCATCGTCGCGCGCGCAAGCCGGGTCAGTTCCGCGACCTCACGCCGCCGCAACGTGTCGACGAACACTTTAAGGCAAGCGGCGGAGTAATCGTCGTCACCGGTCGAAAAGCGGCTCTGTTCGACGCGCAGGTCGAGCAGAGCCGCCTCGGCGCCGGCGATGTCTGCGTCGATCGCATCCTGGAGTTTCTCGAGACCGTCGAGTGACGATTTCGCCGCGTGCACGCCGGCATCCTGTGCCTGGGATTCTTCCAGCGCCCGCAAAGCGTCGACCTCGCGATCCGCTTCGGCACGCCTGCGTTCGGCGTGCGTATTGAGCCGCTTCGGGATTTCCAGCAGCAGCCAGTAATTCGGGCGCGCTTTCTGGTAGTCACACAAACCTGCCACCCACGCGTCGAGCATTCGGGCGAGGGGATTGGCACGGTACTCCGACGTGCCGTAGCCGCGCTTCCAGAGGTACATAAACAGTTCGTCGCTTTCGAACGGCTGGCTTTTACTGCGCCGATCCTCGAGTGCGATCAGCGCCTTTTCAGCGGCACTGACCGCGATCGCGTCGGCCTCACGCGTGCGATCCAGCTGAGCGCGGAACTCGTCGCTCGATTCGAGGGCCTGTTGCGCGGCCGCTTCGCACTTGGCTAGCTGCTCTGCGGCCGCATCGACGTCGTCGTGAAGACGTTCGCGATTCTCCTCTAGCTCGGCCAGGTTTTTCGTCGCCGCCTCGACGCGATCGTTCAACGCGGCAATCGCCTTGTCCCTCTGATCGAGTATCTGCTGCACCTCGCGATCTGCGGCTTCGAGCTGCCCGATCACGTCGCCTTGCTGCACGGCGTCGAGACGCATCGCGGCCAGCCGTTTGAGTGCCTGGCCCTGCTGCTTCCGATTGACGGCGACCGCATGCGACGTGTCCTGCAGGTTGCGGTCCAGTCGCGCCAGTTCCGTTCGCGCCGAGTGAACGGTCTTGCTCAGATGGCTCAGCGTGTCGCGTCCGGTCAGCATCGCTACCAGTCCGTTATCGTCGCGCCACTCGTCGGCACACGATACTCGGGATCGAGATGCCCGACCCGCTTCTGGCCCACGACGTTGTCCTGGATGATGCCGTCATCGCGTTTATCGGCGGCGACCGCTTCGAAGACGTCTTCGTCGACCCGCAGGCCCCATGTCGATCGCATGACGACGCTGCCGTCTTCCTCGTTCAGAACACGTACCGGGATGACGTTTCCATCCGGCGTCACGGCCTCGACAATGAGATAGTGGTTCCGGCTATCGGGATTGATATCGGGCACGCGCCAGACGCCCGAACGCTCGTTCGGCCGCGACACGATGCGAATCGTGTAGCCCGTCTCGAGATCGCGGAGCAGGGCCTCGAGCCGGGCGTGCGCGTCCGTCGCCTTCGAGCGGTCGTCCAGCGTGAGCGCCAGGCGGGCCTCGCGCATCAGCTCGCCGGCGCGGTCCGTCGCCTCGTCGCTGGCCGCGATCGCATCAATGCGCGCGTACGTCGCTTCGATCGCCGCCGGAAGCTCGGATCTCGCCCGTGCAGCCGGCGCCTCGACCGTGAAATGCCAGACCAGCCAGACCAGGAGCGCGACGGCGAGAATGCCGAGGACGCCCTTGAGCCAGCGATCGCGGCGCACGTAGATTCGTGCGAGCTTCGCCGCAAAACTGTTTGCGGTCGGCGTATAGCTGAAGCGGTTCTGCTCCAGCGCATCCACGCCGGCCGCAAGTGCCGCATCGCTGACGTCGATGCCTTGCGCCGTATAGATTTCCCGCAGGCGTTCGAGCAGCCGCCGGCGCCGAGCGCCGGCGTTGAGCTCGCGGTCGACCAACAGGTCGCGGTGGCGGACGGTATCGACGACGTCCATCGCCACCATGAGCTCTTCGAGTGGCGCCTCGTTGGTGCCCGCCTGTACGGCGTCGGTCATCTAGAATCAGACACCGGAGGGCAGGGGCAACGTGCCGCCCTGCGCAATAAGCCGGGCCAGGCGCTGCTTGCCGTCCTCGACCGACTCTCGAATCTCCTCGGCGTTCTTGGTTGCGAGCACGCGCATCTCCTTGATGATTTCCTGGGAGCGGGCCTGGAAGGTGACCACGGACTCGACCAGTTTTCTCACGGCGTCGGCCCGAATCGTCGGGCCATAGCCCGCGCGCACGGCGGCTTCCTGAACCTTGCCGCCGATGTCCGCCAGATCTTCGAGGCTCTTCGACATGCCCTCTTTCATGGCCTCGAGCGCCGCGGTGCTTTCGTGCAGGCCGAACAGGCCCGTGAACGATGCGCTGAGTGCCGTCAGCACGGTTTCGTTCGTGCCGAAAAACATGACGCTCTGCTTGTATACGCGCTCTTTTGCGCTTGTCGTCTGCATCAGGCGCGCCATGACGAACTCCGACGTGTTGTAGCTTACCGTCAGGTTGTCGGACAGGTCCTTTGCAATCTGGTAACGGTCTTCGTCGTCCTGCAGCATTCGCACCTTTTCGTCGCGGGCGAGCTCGAGTTTCGCGCGGGCGACCAGGTCGTCGCCCTCGAACGCGGCCACGGCGTCGGTCGCGGTGGCGACTTCGGATTTCGCCGCTTCCCAATGCGTCTCGGCGGTCTTCAGCACGTCCAGCGCGAGGATTTCCGATTCCTTGAGCGCGCCGCGAAAGTCCTGGTAGGCGGTGAGAATCAGGTGCTCGCGCTCGATCTGGTCGCTCGAATCCCTGGCGACGTCGAGGTAGGTCTTCTTGATGTCATCGAAACGCGAGGCGATGTCGCCGCGTGTCATTTTCATCCATACATTGCCGAGACGCTCGAACGTGTCGATTTTTCCATCCTCGACCTGCTCGACCATCGACTTGGCGTCATCTCGAATCGAATTGAACGCCTCGGTAATTTCCTCATAACGCTCGCCGAGTTTCATGGAGCTGATCTGCTCACGGACGACCTCGTTAAAGAGCGACGCCTGGCTCAAGGTACGGGCGATGGCCGTGACCTTGGCCTCGTCCAGTTCGGTCAGGCGATTGAGCAGCGCGACGACGGGCGCCTCGTCCGACTTCTCCGGAACGAGGCCCAGATCCCGCAACTGGTTCATCGCGCGATCGAAATATTTGAGGACTGAATTGTTCATCGGCGCTCCTTTACTGTTCGTTGTTTGTGTCGAGTCGCGGGCCGACCGCGGAAGCGGATAATAGCAATACCGCGCCGGCGGAACAGGGCCCTGCGAGGGCCGCGGCTGCTTGCCGGGTTCCCGAAGTCGATAGCCGAGTCCCCGAATCGGCCGCAGAGCCCGTTGCCGGAGCGGCAGCGCCGCCTTGTGCGGCGCGCCTATCCCGGCGGCCGCGCGATGAGGACTCGCAGGTCCCGCAGGACCCGCTTCACCGATTGTGAATGATTGTTACCGATGCGAAGCAGCAGCTTCTGGCCGCTGGACAGCGCTTCGAGGTCCGCATCGGCGTATTCGTAGAGCACGTGCGGCCGGACGAGACGGACGGGTTCGGCCGGCTCGGGCGTCGCGAGCAGGTGATCGATGACCTCGACGACACGGTCGTTGAAATAGCCGTTCGGGTAGCCGAGCCGCACGTAAGATTCCTGCAACAACGGATAGAACCGACGATACATGTCTACAACGGATTCGAGGTCGGCGCTCGCAGCGAGTTCGACGAGCAGGTCATAACGTTCGTAATTCGCGGGATCGAGAATGATCCGGTCATCGCCATCCGCGGCGCTCACGCGAAAGGTCGTCGGCAGCCGTCCGACGGGCCGGATTTTTTCCGCAACGTGTTTGCGCGGCAGGTTGTCGACCGTCGCCACGAACTTGTCGATCAGCGCTTCGCTTACCAGTACGTCTTCGATGCCGCGGCCGAAAATGTCGACGAGCGCGAGCAGAAAATAGCTGTCGCTGTCGTCGAGCGGCGGCAATGGTACGAGTTTGCCGTCTGCCGATTTTGCCGGCGCCGACGGCGTCAGCGGATGCAGCGGATCCTTGGCAGCGGGGGCGACATCCCCGACCGGCGCGCGCTGCTCGATGCCGGGCCCGTCGGCGGCGGGGCGGATCTCGTCCTGAAAATACCAGAGCGCGCCGACGAGTATCGCGGCCAGCAGAATGAAGACCAGAAGTTTCGCATCGGGATCGTTCACGGCACGCACTCTAACTCAGATCATCGCCATTCAGGGCCGCGGGACGCGCGACCGGAGCACAATGACAGGCATTGTAAAACGGCGACGGCACGCGGTGTCTCCGGGTAGCGTGCAGGCCCCGACCTCGACTGCAAGTTCCCGGATTGCTTGAAAT
>JBFISV010000113.1:0-7618 GCA_041608415.1 Woeseiaceae bacterium | reverse complement strand
GGCCCCGACAATCCCGCGGGCTTCTGGGAACATGACGATATCGTGCAGTTCCACGAACGGCTCCTGGCGGCGTTGCGCCGCACCTGGGATACGGCGTTCCCGCTGCCCCCCGATTGGCACGAGTCCGCGGACATTGCCCCGTTCCGGGATGAATTGACGGGACTGATCGGGTCCCTCTTTGCCGGCAAGCCACTGTGGGCCTGGAAGGACCCGAGATCGTCGCTCCTGTTGCCCCTCTGGAAGGACGTCCTGGCCGAGCTCGACATCGAATTGCGATGCCTGCTGGTGTACAGGAACCCGCTCGACGTTGCCCGGTCCCTGGAGGCGCGCAATGGCTTCCCGATGAGCGAAAGTTTCGGCCTGTGGTGCAACCACAACCTGGCCATGTTGCAGCACAGCGCGGGCGTGCCGCGACTGCTGGTTTCTTACCACGACATCCTCGATGATCCTGCGGCGAGTGTCGCGCGCTGGGCACCGTATTTTTCGCTCGCGTGGCCGGACAGCAACGGCGAGTTGCGGGAATCGGTCCTGCAAACCGTCCGCAAAGACCTGTGCCACAGTCGATCGACCTTGGAGGATCTCGCGGGCACCTCGTGCCCGGCGCCGGTCCGTGAACTCGCGGCGATGCTCGGTGATATCGCCGATTCGGGCGGGCTGATCAGCGCCGACCACGCGGCCGAAATCCGTCGCCTAGGCGATATCCATACCTCGTTTTCGGGGCTGTACGTCCACGATTTTTCCCGGGTCGATGCGGAGAATCGCGAACTGGAGGAAAGTCGCGACCAGCTCATGGAATGGCATGCCAAAGCCAAGGTAAGAGAACGGAAGAAGGACGAACTGCTCACCGAACGCGAAAATCTCCTCGCGGCCGGCCGGCAAACGATCGCCGAGCGCGATGACC
Source organism: Woeseiaceae bacterium (assembly GCA_041608415.1). GTDB lineage: Bacteria > Pseudomonadota > Gammaproteobacteria > Steroidobacterales > Woeseiaceae > UBA1847. The sequence continues at coordinate 6,717 of JBFISV010000113.1, read as the reverse complement.
GGCTTGCCGGGTCCGCATCCGAGCTTGCGGAAAAGGACCGGCTACTTTCGGAATACGAGAGTCAACTCGCCGCTGCGCAAGCAACGATTGGGGAACATGAGGCTCGCGAGGCTGCATTCGATACCGTGCTTCTCGAGAAAGAGCAGGCGCTCGCCAGTGCAAAGGCGACGATCAAGGAGCAAGAGGACCGGACGGCGGATGCGGATACGCTGGTGGCCGAAAAGGAGCAAGCGCTCGCCGACATCGAGACGCGGCTCGATTCCGCCAACGCGGAAATCGACAAGCTGGACGGCCGCCTCGCCGAGTCCCGGGCCGCACTGGCCGAAAAAAACCACGCGCTCGCGGACACGCGGGCAGAGCTCGCAACGCGGGAGGGAGAAGCTGCCGTGCTGCGAGGACGCCTCGATCGATTCGAGGCAACCTGGTCGTGGCGCGTGACGCGGCCGCTGCGCTTCGGCATCGACCTGGTCAAATCCACCCGGGCGAAGCTCGGCGAATTCAGCCTGAAGAAGTTGTACGAAAAAGTCTGGCGCGTCGTGCTCACGCAGCTAAGCGCCTTCTCCGCGTTGCTTCCGGCCAGGACCTGGGGAAGTGCGGAGCGCGGGCCGCCGGCGGAAAACGAAGCGGCCCCGGAGATCTCGGTCATCATACCGGTCTTCAACAAGGCGAGATTGACGCGCCGTTGCCTGCACTCACTGCATCGCCACGAATCGTCCTTCGCCTACGAGGTGATCGTCGTCGACGACGGTTCGACCGATGCGACGGCGGCGGTCGTCGGCAGGATCCCCGCAGTGCGCCTCGTTCGGCGCGAGAAGAACGGCGGCTTCGGCGCTGCCTGCAATCGCGGCGCAGAGGAGGCACGCGGCAGGTACCTCGTCTTTCTCAATAACGATACGACGGTTTGTGACGGCTGGCTGGACGCCTTGCGCCGGACATTCGACGATTGGCCGCATGCCGGGCTCGTCGGCAGCAAGCTGATCTTGAAAAACGGTACGGTGCAGGAGTGCGGCGGCCTGATTTTTCGCGACGGCTCGGCGGCCAATTACGGTCGCGGCGGTGATCCGCGCGACCCGCGTTTCTGCTTTACGCGCGAAACCGATTACGTATCGGGCGCTGCAATCATGATTCGGCGCGCCCTGTTTTGCGAACTCGAGGGCTTCGACCCCCGCTACGAACCGGCCTACTACGAGGACACCGATCTTGCCCTGCGCGTGCGCGAAAAAGGTCTCCAGGTCATCGTCAATCCACACGCACAGGTCAATCACCTCGAGGGAGGCACGGCCGGCACGAATACGAGCAAGGGCATCAAACGATTCCAGGAGATCAACGAGAAAAAATTCCTGGAACGATGGCAAACCTCGCTGTCGACCTACCCGGTTCGGCCGACGGACGGCTTCGGGCCGCGCCGGACGGGCCCGCGGGTGCTGGTGCTCGACTACCAGGTGCCGAAGCCCGATCGCGATTCGGGGTCACTGCGAATGGTCGGGGTCCTCCGTGCGCTGTCCGGGCTCGGTTGTCACGTAACGCTCGGGGCCGGTGGTTTTCGCTGTGACGAAGGCCGCGAACTGGCGCTGGAGCGGATGGGCGTCGAAGTATTGCGCCGTCCGTGGAACAACGACATCAACCGCTATTTCGAGGAAGAAGGCGCCAGCTTCGATTTCGTCATCCTGAGCCGGCGCGACGTGGCCACGCAGCACATAGAACTGGCCGAGCGATACTGCACCAACGCCACGATCGTATTCGATACCGTCGATCTGCATTTCCTGCGCGAAAGCCGCGAGGCGGAGCTTGGCGAGAGCGACGCGGCACGCGCTGAACTCGAGAAGATGAAGGCCCTGGAACTCGCGCTCGTCGCCCGCTCGGACGTCACGCTCGTGGTCAGTCCGGTAGAGCGCGACATCTTGAGGCGCGAGCTGCCGGAGCAGGACGTGCGCGTCGTCTCGAACGTGCTCGATATCCAGCCCACGCCGCGACCGTTCGCCGAGCGCGCCGGCCTGCTGTTCATCGGCTGGTTTACGCATCCGCCCAATGTCGGTGCGGTGCTCTGGTTCGCGAACGAGGTGCTCCCAGAGCTGAATCGCCGGGGCTTCGACCCCGTGCTGCACGTCATCGGCGCCAATCCGCCGCGGGAGATCCGCGCATTGCATTCGGAGCAAATCCGGGTTCACGGCTTCGTGCCCGACGTCGAGCCGTTCTTCGACAGCTGCCTGTTGTCGGTCGCGCCGCTCAGGTACGGCGCCGGCGTGAAGGGCAAGATCAACCAGAGCATGGCGCTCGGCGTTCCCGTGGTGACGACGAGTATCGGCGCGGAGGGCATGGCCCTCGAGGACGGCGTGAATTGCCTGATCGCCGACGAGCCCGAAGCATTTGCCGCGCACGTCCAGACGGCCTGCCAGTCGGAGGTGCTCTGGACGGCGCTGCGCGAGCAGGGGCTGAAAAATATCGAAGCCCATTTCTCGCCCGCGGTCGCCGAGGCTGCGCTCCGGGATCTCGTGCTGCGGCCCGCCGCGACCGAGGCGGCGTGAGCGCCCCGGCGGGCTGCACCGAAAAAGCGGAACTGGTCGGTGCTTTATGCCGGCAAAACACTATATGCTAGCCGTCTGCAGACGGCCGGACACGGCGCAGTACACAGCATGAGACACAGCCAATGAAAAGCAGCCTCAGTACCAAGCAGATTGTCGTTACGGGCGGTGCAGGCTTCCTCGGCTCGCACCTGTGTGAGCGGCTGCTGGATGCCGATCACGAAGTTATTTGTGTGGACAACTTCTACACGGGCACCAAGGCCAACATCGCTCACATGCTGACCCACCCCCGCTTCGAACTTTTGCGACACGACATCACGTTCCCGATCTACCTCGAGGTCGACGAGATCTACAACCTGGCGTGTCCGGCGTCCCCCATACACTACCAGCTCGATCCCGTGCAGACGACCAAGACGAGCGTGCATGGCGCAATCAACATGCTGGGTCTCGCCAAGCGCGTCGGTGCCAAGATCCTGCAGGCCTCGACGAGCGAAGTATACGGCGACCCCGAGGTCCATCCGCAGCCCGAAACCTACTCCGGCCGCGTCAATCCGATCGGTTCCAGGGCCTGCTACGACGAGGGAAAACGTTGCGCCGAAACCTTGTTCTTCGACTACTACCGGCAGCACGGGACCAAGATCAAGGTGGCGCGGATCTTCAATACCTACGGACCGAGAATGCATCCCGACGACGGGCGTGTGGTGTCGAACTTCGTCGTACACGCGCTGCGGCATGCACCGATCACGATCTTCGGTGACGGGTCGCAGACGCGGTCGTTCTGTTTCGTCAACGACATGGTCGACGGCCTCGTGCGCATGATGGATTCGCCCGACGAGGTGACCGGTCCCATCAATCTCGGCAATCCGCACGAATTCACGATCAAGGATCTGGCGCAGCGAATCATCGAACTCACGGGCTCGACGTCGAAAATCGTCTTCAAGCCGCTGCCGGAAGACGATCCGCGGCAACGGCAGCCCGACATCAAGCTTGCGAAGGACATGCTCGGCTGGCAGCCCACTGTCGAACTCGAGGAGGGCCTGCTGCCCACGATCCAGTACTTCAGGGACCTGCTTCTCGAAGGCGGGCGTTTCGATCGGCGGCGCGTCCGGCGCGACGACCAGATCAAGAATCTGCGGTCGCTGCCGCTGCGCAACAAAAAGGGTGCCTGACGCGCATCAGCCGGCGCGCGGCACCCGTATTTTTGTTTCGCCGTCCGACCTTACGGGATCCGCGGACTCTCGGGTCTTCCCAGGCCTCCATCCACGAAATTCGGATTGAAGCCGGCGTTGGTCGTCACGAAGACCTTGTCGAATTCCGTCAGGCCCTCGCGGCGGAAGAACGTGAACGTGTGCACGGAATCGTCCGTACCGACGGAAACCGCGGGCAGGCGGAACCAGGCCCACTTGCCGTCAGGGGTCGGTACCGGCAGTCCAATGGCCTGGATCGGGTCGCCGTCGAACTGGAAAAAGATCGAGTTCTGCTTGCGCGTCGTTGCGCGGTAGCGCACCCAGACCCACTGGGTGCCGATATTGAGCTGCGCGGCGTACGTGAGCGCCGGACCGTCGCCCGGGGCCGAACTCTGACCGGTCGACGCCTGCATCGCCTTGTCGTTCGACGCATCGTTGACCGGGTTCGGTGCCGGGTCCAGCAGGTTCCACGTCGCCGGCCCGCCGCCGCTCGTGGTGCCCGGAGTGTTCGAGAAGAAGCTCTCGGCTTCGAACCACAGCGTCTGGTTCTTCTGCCAGAACGGCGTCATGTCGATGGCCGGTTCGACCTTGAGCAGGAAGGTCTCACTGTCCGTCAACGACGGTGAGCCGTTGTCCTCCACCTCCACATCGACCGGGTAATCGCCCGCGTCGCCCAGCGCCGGGCTCGCCGTGATCTCGACGAACGCATTGCCGCCCGAGCCCGTCACGCTCGCGAACGGCGGCAGGCCGCTCGTGGAAATCGTGAGCGCATCCCCCGGATCGATATCCGATGCCGAAATTCCGAATACCAGCGTATCGCCCTCGACCACGGTCTGCGTGCCGATCGGATCGAGTACCGGCGGATTGTTGTCGCAGCCGCCGTCGCGCATGCTCTCAGCCGGGCCCAGGCCGAAGTTCACCGAACCCGGGAAGAAGTTGCGATTCAGGGTCAGGACGAACTTGTCGATTTCGACGCCCGGTTCGCGGCGGAAGACACGGAAGGTGTGTTCGGACTGAGGAACGTTGATTATTAGTTCGAAGGGAATCCGGTACCAGCCCCATGCGCCCGCCGGTCCCGTAACCGGCAGGTGTATCACCGGACTTATCGGCCCACCGTCGAGCTGCACGTAGATGGAATTCTGGCCAGTGTTTGCCGCACGGTAGCGAAGCCACGCAATCTGCTGTCCCTGTTGCATGCGGGCGTCGTAGGTGACCGCTGGTCCGATGCCGCCCGGGTTCGACGACTCTCCGCTGGATGACCTGATCGCCTTGTCCTTCGACGCACCCGTCGCCGGGTCCAGGACCAGCCAGGTCGCAGGTCCGCCACTGGTCGTCGTACCCGGCTCGATCTCGAAGAAATTCTCCGCCTCCATGGTCAGCACCGCCAGCTGCTGCAGGAACAGGCCCGTCGCGGCGGACGGCAGGACGTCGAGCAGCGCCGTCGCGGGGTCGGCCACGGTGGACCCGCTCTGCGTGAGCGGGCTCGTCGTGTTCGTGAAGCTGCCGCAGCCGATCGTGTCCGGCACCCCGAGGGTGACGTCGAAGCTGCACGATTCAAACGCGCCCAGGCTGCCGTTCGTAAACGTGAGCAGTGGGTCGACGTAGGCGACCGACGCCCCGTTACACACCGTACCGGCCGGCAGCACGGTCGGTACGAGGCCCGGCAGCACGTCATCGAGATTGTCGAAGAAGTCAAGACCGGTGAGTGCGGCGCCCGATTCGTTCTCGAGCGTGAACGTGAGGGTCACTTCGCCGCCCGGTATGACTTCGGCACCCGTGAATTCCTTGCTGAGCAACACGAGCTGCACCTGCAGATTGTCGCTCGCGGGTGCGCCGGATACGTCGAGCGTTCCGATCTTGCCGACAATGCTGGAAGTCGTGTTGACGTACGGCGGTTCGTCCGCCAGCGGCGAGTCGGGCACGTCGAGCGAAAGCACGATGCTGCAGCTCACGCCCGGATCCAGCTCGCCGCCTTCGTAGGTGAACAGGCTGGTCGGGAAGATCGAGGTAGCCATGCCGCCGCAATCGTTCGCCGTCGCCCCAGTCGCCACGAGGCCGGTGAGTGCAGCGCCCAGATCGTCGCTGAATGCGATGTCGGTCACGGTCTCCGTGGCGCTCAGGTTCGTGATCGAGAAGGACAGCGTCACGCTTTCGCCCGGCATGACCGGATCGTCGGTGAACTGCTTGGTCAGGTCGAGCAGGATCGAATCGACCTCGAGGTCGTCTCTTGCGGGCGGCAAGGAGATCGGGCTCCCGCCACCGATCGTTGCCGTCAGATTGCTCGTGACATTCTTATAGATCCCGTCATCGGCCGCGAGAGGTACCGTGACGTCCACCGTGAAGCTGCAGGTCTCGCCGGCGTCGACTGAGCCGCCCGAAAACGTCAGGAAGGTGTCACTCGAGGACCCGGTAAGCGACGAGCCTACGCCGCAGGGCGGGTCCGGGTCCGGCGGCAGCGTCGCCGCAAGTCCGGCCAGTTCAACGTCCAGATCGTCGGTGAAAAATATCGCGGTGGCGTCCTCGGTACCCGTCGTATTGTCGAGCGTGAACGTGAGCGTCGCCGTGCCGCCGGGGATAACCGGGTCTTCCGCGAAGGTCTTGGAGAACAGCAGCCCCGTGACGACGAGGTCGTCGCTCGCGGCGGGACTTGCGGCCGGAACGCCTGCGACGGTGGCGCTGACGTCCGACGTCGTATTGAGGTGAATTCCGCTCGACGGCCCTCCGGGCACGCTGAGCGTCAGCTCGATCGTGCAGCTTCCCTCGGCCGCGAGCGTGCCGCCCGTATAGCCGAACATGTCCGTGCCGACGCCGCTCGGGGTGCCGCCGCAGGTGTCGGTGTCCACGCTGTCGATGGTAAGGCCCGCCAGGGTGGCGCCGAGATCGTCGGTAAAGGCGATGGCGCTCGCGGCGTTGTCGGGGTCCAGGTTCTCGAGCGTGAACGCGAGCGTCACGGTGCCGCCGGGCGGCACCGGATCGTCGGTGAACTCCTTCGTGAGCTGCGGCGCGGC
>JBFISV010000112.1:0-7684 GCA_041608415.1 Woeseiaceae bacterium | reverse complement strand
GCGCCAGCAGCCCGCGAGCGGTCGCCGCGTTTTCGAGCATGAAGACCTCGCCGCCGACGCGGGCCTTGAGCATCTCCGCGAGACCGGGCAGCGCAGCCGCACGGTCGGTCATCTGGATCGCGGGCGTTTCGCCGGAGCGATACAGCGTGCGCAGTTGGCTGATAATGCGCTGATAGATCGGCGCCGCGGCCGCGATCAGCGTCAGCGCCTCGAGCTCGGCGCCGTGGCGGATGCCCTGATACTCGATCTCCATTGTCACCGCGCCGCCGGCGGACGCGCTCGCGAGCCACGCCGGCATCCGGTCGAGCAACGCCTGCTCCGTTGCTGCCGTGTGCAGCGGATCGAATCGGGATTGCAGCACGAACGCTTCGGAAATTGTCTTCATCCAGGCTTCGTACGACTGCATCAGACCGCTGTTCTCGACGATCGCAGAGCTCTCGAGCTGCACTTGCCCGGATTGCAGGATGCGCGTGAGCAGCGCCGAGTGCAGACTGACGTCCACGTGCACGGGAACGGCGTTCAGGTACTGGCGTCGTGTCGCGGCGATGGCCGCGTCGACGAGCGCCACGACCGGTATGCCGATCTCGTTGCACATGCCCAAAAAGAGCGCGAGCTTGTCGCTGCCCATGTAGGCGGGCACCGCAACCACGACCCGGTCGCCGCGGTCCGCCGCGACCTTCCAGATCTGCTCGAGCTGATGACTGGCCAGATCCGCGGCCGACAAATGCTGGAAATTTCTCTCCGCGAGCGCATCGGTACTCAGGTCCGACCAGTAGCGTGCCTGTACGCGGCGCGGCTTGATGCGCGCCGCGCTGAAAGCCCGGTTCCCTGTTACCAGGGCGTCGTCATCGAGTAACGCGATCCCCGGCTCGCGATAAATCACCGCTTCCTCGCCGAGCACCGTAATGCCCGCATCGTTCAAATCGGCAGCGAGTAAAGTCACCGAGGCGCGCCTCAGTCCGCCTTCATGTGGCGGATCAGCTTGTCGTCGCAATACGCCTCGCTATCGAACACGAGACGCTCTTGCACCAACTGCAGCTGGTGGACGAGGAACATCAGGAAAATGCTGATCAGGAGTGCGATGAACGTCGAGTTGAAGGCAACGCCGAGACTCTGCGTGACGCCGGCAATGTCGCCCTGCACGGCCTTGTCGGCCTGGGCCAGCGCCTCGCCGATGCCGCGCACCGTGCCTATGAAGCCGATCGAGGGGATCGCCCAGGAAATATATCGGATCATCGACAGTTCCGATTCGAGCCGCTCGGCCTCGGACTCGCAAATGGTGTGAGTGCTGCTAGCGACGTCCTGGATATTGCGCGTCGAGTTGAAGCGCCGCAAGGCGTTCAGCAACGCTCGCGGCAACAGCAGCTGCTGGCGATCTTCGGGCAGCGCCTGCAATTGGCGGGCAAACTCGCGCGTGTCTTCCGGCAGGATGCGCATGCCCTCGGCGACGGGTACGAGATCGACGTCCAGCAGGCGCCGCTCGTTGGTCAGCTTCACCGTTTTGTAACCCATGATTGCCAGCGCCCAGAACATCAGGATGAAGCAGGCCTCCTGCTCCCAGTCCTTGACGAGCACCCAGACGCTGCGCTCCCTCACATAGTCGGGATTTTCCTTGAGAGCGGCCGTCTGCTGTTCGATGACCTGCGCGGCGTTCGGCCGAACTACCGAGACGTAAAACGCGTGCACGATGATAATGGCGATGATCAACGCAAACAGCTGAAAAACGAACTCGATCGGGATGTCTTTTTTCTTCATCTTGGGCGCTTGGTCCTCAGGTCAAATGTCGGTCGGGAAGTCGATCGACTGGTCGGCCGGAATCTCTTCGCTCGGCCTGAAATCGTCCTCTTCGATGTCGAGATAATTTTCGGGGTCCGTGTCATCGATGTCCGCGGCATCGCCCTCGTCCCCGGTGGCGCCCGGTACGGCCGATTCGACACCGGCATCCGTTGCCTCTTCTGCGCCGGGATCGGCCGCATCCTGTGCTCTTCCCCACTGCGACGCGAGCAGCACGATCGTGCACAAGGTCAGGAGTCTCGCAATATGCCGCATGGCAGGCCTCTTTGTCGGACAGCTCAAATGTTGGACCGCAGTCAGCGCGAATTGTCGCATTAAATCGCCGCTCGCGGCGCGTGCGCACAGGCTTCACGGAATTAGCGGCTAGTCCGCGTTGCGCACGATACGGAAGCCGACGTCATTTCTCGGCGCATCGCCGTAATCGCGATAGCTGAGGCGCAATTCGGTGATGCCGGCGTGCTTCCAGCTCGATCCGCGTATCACGCGAGTGCTGCCGCGCTCGGGCCCGAGCGGGTCTGTAATCGGTTCGGTAATGCCCGGCGTCGGCACCGTGTAATAGTCGTTGACCCACTCGGCGACGTTGCCGCCGGCATCGAACAGCCCCAGCGCGTTCGCCGCGAAGCTGCCGACGGGCGCGGTCGACGAGTAGCCGTCGTCGTAATTCGGCAGCACCGTGGCAACGAGGTCGGCGGCCGACCGGTCGGCATAGTTGCCCGCATCCTTCGGCGGCGGCCATTTGTCGCCCCAGCCGAATTTCGGTGCCGACGGCTGGCCGCCGTAGCGCATGGCCCAGGCCCATTCCGCCTCGGTCGGCAGGCGATAGCCGTCGGGCAGCGGACGAATCGTTTCGAATTCGCCGAATTTTTCCTCGTATACGGGATCGAGGCCCTCGCGCGCGCTCAGGAAATTACAGAACTGCACGGCCTGCGACCAGGTGACGTTGGCGACCGGGTTGCCGTCCGCCGCCAGCGATGGGTGGTCCGCGGCGCCCGAATCGTGGGCGGGCTCGAAGCGCGCGAAATCCCTGTTCGTTATTTCCTGCGTGCTGATGTAAAACGCTGCCGTGATCGATACCGGAACCAGGACTTCATTGGCGCGGCGGCCCTGTTCGCTGCGCGATGCGCCCATCATGAACGTCCCGGGTTCGACCCGCCGCAGCTTGATCCCGTCGGCGGTTTCGATCTCGGTTGCGACTTTGGAACGCGCTATCGCCTCGTTCGATCGCAGCCGTGCGGTCAGCGTCTGCGGATAACCGGGACGCGGCGTAATGGTCCGCGACCAGGATTCGTAACCGGCCTTCCTGACCTCGATGCGATGTGGCGCGGAACTTAGCTGCAAGGTTCTCGTGCCGGCGCCTCGAGCGACTCCGTCGACAAAAATGTTCGCATCCGCGGGCGAGACGTTGACCGTGACGGTGCCCGTACGCGCCGAGAGGTCGACCGTAATCGCCTCGCTCGCCGCGGAATCGAGCCGCACCTGTCGCGTCGTCGCGCCGTAGCCGGCTTTCGACAGGCCGATCTCGTAATCAACGTCGGGTAACAGGTCGAGGGTCAGCGGCGATTGTCCGCGGTAGCGCCCGTTCACGGTGACGTTCGCCCCGCGCGGAATGGTGTTGACGGTGAGTTTCGCGTCCGCTGCCTCGAGCCGGATCAGCGGTAATTCGCGCGCGACGTTCGGCTCTACGGTCAGCATGCCGTCCCAGGCCTTGAAGCCGTCGCGCACGACGCTCAGCTGGTGCGTCCCCTCGAGCAGCTCGATAACGGCCGGGGTTACGCCTACTTTTTCCTCGCCCGCATAAATCACGGCGCCCGGCGGCTGTGAAGTGACGCTCACGTCGGCCCAGCGCGGTACGAGCTGTACCGTTACGACCTCGTCGCGCCCGAGACCGGCGAGCTCGATGATGTCGGAGTAAGGCAGGAACCTCGGTGCGCGTACCTTGACACTGTGCTCGCCGGGCAGCAGCTCGACGGGTCCCAGCGGCGCCGGACCGATGTGCGTATCGTCGATCGTTACCGTCGCCGCGACAGGCGGGGACACGGCCACGGTGACGCGGCCCGGCAATTTGCGCATTTCGACGTTGACGGTCTTCGTCGGGCTTTCGTCCACGACGAATGCCTGTGTTACGTCGTAATAACCCTGCTTCTCTACGCGCAGCGAATATTCGCCTTCGCGCAGGAGCACCCTGTCCGCCAGCGGCAGGCGAAACCACCCGCCATTGATGGCCAGCACGTCGGGATCCGCGGGCTCGACGACGAATTGCACCGATTTCGACGTAAACAACAGGTAGCCGGCGAAACCGAGCAGCAGCAGCCCGGCAAGGAGGATGCCGCGCAACGGACTGCGGTGTTTCTCGACGGCGGCGGCGCGAATGTCGAGCGCGCGGCGAAATGCGGCCGGCGCGATTTGCTCCGTAGCGGGGACCTCGGCCGCCGACTCCGCAGCCGGTGGTTGCGTGACGTAGGCGCTGTCTTCCAGCCGAACTTCCAGCAACAGCCGCCGGTCCGCGTGCACCCGTACGCGGCTGCCGTAGTAGCCCAATTCGTCGCCGTCGGCAAGGCGCTGGCTCGCGAGCAGCGGTTCGCCGTTGAGGGACACCGAAGCATCCCGGCCGACCGGTTGCACGAACGGCACGCCGTCGAGAATATCGATCAGCAGCACGGGGCCGCCGCCGGGGCCCGGCAGTCGCAGGCCGGAGTCGCTGCCGGTGCCGACGCGCAGCGGCAGGTCGGCCGCGTTTACGCGCCGCTCGCCCTCGACATCCAGAATGAACAGGTGGTCGAATTTCAAATTCGCTCCTCGCAGCGCACGACAATCGGCCGCATGTCGATTTCGGGTGCCACGCGAAATTCGAGACGGACATCGCGGTAGCCGGGTCGGCTGCCGACGGCGACGTAGGTGCCGGGACGCAGCGACAGTTCGGTTTGCGCAAACGTGCCGAGTCTACCAACCTTGAAAATGGAAACCTCGGTCAGGTTGTCGCTGACGATTTGAACGGTCAGCGGCGTTGCGGCGCGCTTCAACAGGCGCGACAGCTCGTCACGCTGCGACAGGAGGCGCGGACCCGGGCTCGGCATACGCGTGATATCGACCACGAGCTGGGTCGCGATCTGCATGTTGCGGGGCGAACTCAGTGCGTCCGGGTCTTCGATATAGCCTTCGAGCTGCGCGTGCAGGGCCGTCATGCGTTTCGCGCGTGCGAGTCCCTCGTTGGCAAAGGTGAGGTTGCCGTCGAGTTCGAGAATGCTCTCGTACGCCTCGACCGCCGCCTGCCAGCGTTCATCGGCCTCGAGCGATTGCGCACGGCGCTCGAGCGCGGCGATATCGTCGAGCCGCAATCCCTGGTCGACCTGCAGCAGTCCGTCGGCGGGTTCGGGCGAACCGGGCCTGAGTTGCCGGGCAACCCGGAATGCCGCCCGCGCGGCAAGATAGTCTTTGTTTTCGAGGGCCGACAGGCCTTCCGTCATGCGTGCGTCGAACTGCATTTGATTGATTGCGGCGAGGACCCGATCCAGACCCTGTCTCGCCGGCGTCCACTGCGGATCGATCTCCCAAGCCCGCGCAAAGCTCCGGCGGGCCGCTTCGAGTTCGAGGTCCCGCTCGAGCGCCAGGCCCTGCTCCGTGAGTGCCAGAACGGAGTCGAGATTCTGCGCGCGCGCGAGGCCCGCGAGAGCCGGCCCGTGACTCGGGCTGATCGCGACGGCAAGTTCATAAAGCCGCAGTGCCTCCGCCGTGTCTGCGTTCTCGAGGGCCTCCTCGGCAGCGGCAAGCGTTTCGCGAAAAACGACGTCGACCTGTTCGAGGAGCGGATCGGCGAATGCGATCGCCTCCGCATAGCGTTCCGCCGCACTGTCGTAGTCGCGCGCGAGGTAGGCGGCGTCACCGGCCTGGTACGCCTCACCGGCGCGTTTCCAGGGCAGGCCGCCCCAACGCTCGACGGCACGACCCTCGAGCGTCCGCATTTTCGCAAGCAGTCGCCCGAGCACCTGTTCCGCCTGTTCACGAGACAATACCCGTTCGTCGCGCCGTGGCGTCGCATCGCCGCCGGCGCTGCCGGACGGCTCCGCATCGGCGCTCTCCTCCGCGGCGGCGGGTCTCGCGTCGGTCGTGTCGCGGACGACCGCTTTGGGCAGCAGAAAGACGACGCCGGCGAGCAGCAGCAGCAATGCGACCAGGCCGATGCCCACGATTTTCGGGCGCAGACCGACCGTGTCGACGGAGGCACGCACATCCCCGCTCTCGGCGATCGGCTTTGCCCGGTGAGTCGCATGCTCCGACTCGATCCGCACGTCGCCGAGCGCGCGCGCGCCGCCGGCCAGTTGCGACGGCGCCCGGCCCGGTCGGACGCCGGCATCCCGTAACGCGGCGACAACCTCTGCCGCGCCCGGTCGATTGTCCGCGTTCTTGTCAAGCATGCGGGCAACCAGCTCACGAACCGGCTCGGGAACCGCGGCACCGTCGCGGGCGCTGAGCGGTGGCGGGACTCTGGACCGAATGTCTTCGGCCGTGGCGGCCGACGAATACGGGGACCGGCCACTGACGAGTTCGTAGATCAGCCCGCCGAGCGCAAACACGTCATCGGCCGGCGCGGGTTTCTCACCGTCGAGCTGCTGCGGGCTCGCGGCAATCACCGCCCCGCCGCCGACGCTGCCCGCTGCGGTCGCGGCAACGCCGAAGTCGATCAGGTACGGTGCGCCCCCGGCATCGAGCAGTATGTTGCTGGCCTTGATGTCGCGATGGACGATATTCTTGCCGTGCGCGTAGGACAGCGCGTCCGCGATCGCCGCGACGGGCGGCAGGATGTCCTCGACCGCTGCCCCGCCGAGCGCGCCGATGTCGGGACCGTCCACATATTGCAGACTGTAAAAAGCGCCGTCTTCATCGTCGTGAAACTCGAACACGCGGACGATATGCGGGTGCACGAGGCGGATGCTGAGCTGCCATTCGCGGTGCAGCAAGTCGCTGCCGGAGTCCGCGTCAATGCCTATTTTGAGTGCGACCGACGCGCGCGTGAGGCGATCGTCCGCCAGCCAGGTTTCTGCGAGCCTGCCGCCGCCGAGTTTACGAACGAGTGTGTACCGGTCCGCGAGCCGCGCCCCGCGCTTGAGTTCACGCATCGACGGCCAACTGATTATTCCGCGGTTTCTGGCGCTCGCGCTGGCGCTCCCACGTCCGCCGTGTCGCTGAAGCCGGTCTCCGCCTGATAGATCTCACGCAGCAGCTTGCGCCAGGACTCGTACTGCGCAGCCGCCGTACCCGTAAGACGCCTTGCCTGGCCTGCCACCGTCACGACCATCGGCGCGGCTTCGGAACTGAAGGATTCGGACAGCTCGTCGATCGCCTCGAGATGGATCGACGCTTCCGAGTTGCGCGTCCAGCCGGCCATGATCGAGTTGAAACCTTCGCTGATACCGATATTTTGCAGCGTGCGTTTCATCCGCCGCTTCGAGTAGCTCGAGTCGCCGGTATCCAACTGCAACGAACCGGCCAGGACCACGACGCCCATCAGGGATTTCAGTGCAGCCGACCGCTTGACCTGGCGAAAATTCACGGCCTCTTCACGCGCCGCTTTACGGTAGGCGTGATACGGGATGGCGATGCCGTAGTAAAAATTCGCGTAGTGCTCGTTGAGCATGTCGACGACCAGCCGGTCGCGCTCCCGAATCTGTCGCAGCCTCTGCACGGCCGGATCGTTTTCGGCCGGCAGGCGATTGATGGTGACGAGCCCGTCCTCGTCGCTTGTCAGGTGCTCGCCATACGCCAGTGGCGACATGTCCGCAAAGAACTTCAGTTCCGATGTTTGCTGCAGGCTGCGGATGTAGTCCGGCGGCAGGCTTGCAACATGCGACTGAAGATCGTTGGAAATATCGTTGAAGATCTTCTGGTACGGGTC
>JBFISV010000111.1:0-7686 GCA_041608415.1 Woeseiaceae bacterium | reverse complement strand
GCCGTTGCCACGCGCACGGGCGCGCAACCAGTAATGATAGAACTCGAGCATGCCGAGCGGCCGCCCGGCGGCGCCGAACGCATGGATGTAGCTGTCACCGGGCCGCCCCCAGCCGTTGAAACGGATGCCGAGCTTGATCGTACCCTGTACGTTTTTCAGGAACTCGTTTTCGTCGATGCCGAGCAGGCGGAGCAACAGCTGGATTTGCGGAATCGTCGCCTCGCCGACGCCGACGGTGCCGATCTCGTCGGACTCGACGAGCTCGATGTCGACGAGCCTGCCGAACACGCGCGACAAGACGGCAGCCGCCATCCAGCCCGCGGTGCCGCCGCCGACGATGACGATGCGTTTGATTCGATGTTCGGTCACGTCCGCGACATTCTAGCCTTCATCTATCGCCAGGGCGCCGAAAAAAAACCCCCGCCGTTTCCGGCGGGGGTCCATCGCAAAGGCTTCAGGGGGAAGATGCCTTATTCGTAGCTGTAGGACGCGCCGATCATGTACGACGCGCCGTAGCTCTGGTAATCGAGCACGAAGCGTTCGTCGCCCGCAAACGTCGTCATCGGCTCGTCGGTCAGGTTGTAGCCCTGCAGCAGCAAGGTCAGTCCGGCTGCCCTGCCGCTCGTGAACGTGTAGCTTATTTGCGCATCGACGATCGACTCCTCCTTGATCGTCTTGAAGGCGCGACCGCCGCCGAAGCCGCCGACCTCGCCCAGGAACTTCGAGCGATAGCGGTTGCTCACGCGCGCCGAGAACGACTCGTTTTCGTAATACAGGGTGGCGTTCGCCACGCGCTTCGACAGGCCCGGGATCTCGATCATGACGCCGGGAGCCGGCTCGATGGAGCTGTCGGTATCCGAGTAGTTGGCCACGAGGCCGAAGTCCCGAATCGAATCGTGGATCAGGTCGCCCGAGAACTGCAGCGCAATCTCGAAGCCGTCGATGCTGCCGCTGTCGCCGTTGATCGGCGCGGAGACGAAGCCGAGGAACGTGCCCGGATTCTGGCCCGGGGGAACCGGGAATCCGGTGAAGTCCGCGAGGACCGGGAAGCCCGGGATGATGAACTGGTCGATGTCCTTGTAGAAGTACGCCAGCGAGACGTAGCCCGCGCCTTCGGAGAAATACCTCTCGAACGACAGGTCGTAGTTCGTCGAGAGCCAGGGTTGCAACTTGGGATTGCCGCCGTCGCCGCTCCATGGACCGGTTTCCGGCGTGGTGCCGGTCTCACGCTGCTCGTTGTAACCGTAGCGGAAGCTGGCACGCAGATCGTCCATGCGCGCTTTCGATACCGTGCGCGCAGCCGCCAGCCTCACGTAGGTGTTCTCCGCGACTTCGAGGCTCAGGTTGAAGCTCGGCAGCAGCTCCGACCAGCTGTCGCCGCCGGACGTCGCCACGCGGCCGGCATCTCCCGACGCCGCCTCGGCATTCGACTTCTGGTCGACGTCCATGTACTGCACGCCGAAGTTGCCCGTCAGCGGCAGACCGCCGATTTCGCTGTCGACATTGAACATGAGGTAGGCGATGTTCGTGTCTTCCTCGACGGTCCAGCCCTTGACGACGACGTCCGCGTTCGGGTTGCGCGTACGCGCGTAGATGCCGCTGTCGATGACCGCGAGCGGGTCGTAGCTGATCATGTTGCCGAGCCCGAGGAAGCTCAGGTCGGTATTGCCGGTCACAGCCTGCAGCGGCGCCTCGGTCGCGCCGCTCGCGAGCCCCAAGAAAAACTCGTCGTTGCCCTTGGACTTCTCGCGCGTGGCGAAATTGACGCCGAACTCCATGCCGCTGATCGCGCCGCCGAGTTCGCGCTCCATCGTGATCGCGATCTGGTTCAATTCGTCGTCGACCTCGGGACGATTGTCGTAGCCGAGCTGGCCGCCCGGGACGACGTTACCGCCCCAGCCCTGTGGGCTCGTCAGCATGATGAGCGCCGGATCCGAGTAGTCGAGGACGCCGCCGAACACGAAGCCGGCGCCGCCGGTCGCCGTGAACGCGAGATTGTCCTCGGCTCCCTGCCCGGCCGTGCCGGTGCCCGAATAGGTCTCGAGAATGATGTCCTTGCGATCGACGGACGACGTGCTCAGGTCGATATCGGCCACCCACGCCTCGCCGACGTCGAAATTGACGTTGAAGCCGGCCGCGAACAGCTCGCTGTCGCGCGCCGTGATGTCGTTGCGCATGACGCCCTTGACGCCGTTGAACTGCCCGTTCGTCACGAGCCCGTTCGACGCCGTGTAACCGGGCTGCAGCTGCGCCGACGACCAGAACAGCGGCAGCTCGATGCCGCGCAGCTGCTGTACCTCCTCGAACTCCGAGTAGTAGACGTCGAGCGAGGTCGAAACGGTGTCGGTCGGGTTGTACTCGAGCACGCCGATGACGCCCGTGCGTTCGAGCGTCGACGAGCGCACGTAAGGCTTGGCGCCGCCGATGATCCCGTCGCCGTCGATCGTCGGGTAGCCCCAGGAGTTGAATCGCTCTTCCTGCCCCGGGTTCGACATGTCCGCGATACCGAGCGCGATGCCCACGGTGTCGTCGGCGAACTGGTCGACGTAGGTCAGCGTGTAGCGATAGCCGTCGTCGTCGGAGCCGGCGTTCAGCGAATCGTACTCGGTCCACTCGTAACGGATGTTGCCCGCGAGCGTGCGCTTGCCGTGCGCGAGCGGACGAATGGTCTGCAGGTCGGCCGTGCCGGCCAGGCCGGCGCCGATCAGCGACGCGTCCGGGGTCTTGTAGACGGTGACGCCCGAGAGCAGTTCGGAGGGATACTGGTCGAACTCGACGCCGCGGTTGTCGCCCGTCGTGACCTGCTCGCGCCCGTTCAGGAGCGCGGTCGTGAAGTCCGGACCCAGGCCACGGATGCTGATTTGCTGGCCGCGGCCGTTGAGGCGCTGCGCCGTCAGGCCCGGCAGCCGCGCGAGTGATTCCGCGATGCTCGCATCCGGCAGCTTGCCGATGTCCTCGGCCGTGATCGCCTCGACGATCGACTCGGAGTTTTGCTTCAGCAACATGGCGTTACGCAGGCTGCTGCGGAAGCCGGTCGTCACCACCTCTTCGATGACTTCTTCGGACTCGTCCTGGGCCACGGCAGTCGCCGGCATCGCAATCGCACCGCCGAGGGCCGTTGCCACGGCCAGCGAGACCGCCGTTCGCCGCGACATCGCCGGGTAGCGGGTACCGTCGGAAGCCGAGTCGATACGGGCGCGCTTCTTGTTCACCATTTGTGTTTCCCCCGGGGAAATGTTCTTTAATAGTGCTCCCATAGTAAGAATCGCGCCAGCGAAGGGCAATGCGTTGCATACGTATTCATTTCCTGAATACGTATTCATCTTGCGGTGCCTGCGGCGGCTCTTTAGCTTCAGGCTCATGCGTGCACCGAGAAACGGCCAGACATTACCGGCGACGCCCCAGGCGGGCGTGTGCCTGCATCTCACGTCGCTGCCGGGCCGTTACGGCATTGGCGAGATCGGCGCAAACGCGCGGTCCTTCGTCGACACCATGCGCCGCATGGAACTCGGGGTCTGGCAGTTCCTGCCGCTTGGCCCGACGGCGTACGGCGATTCGCCCTACCAGCCGCTGTCGACGTTCGCCGGCAACGAGATGCTCATCGACATCGAACACCTCGTCCGGCGCGGCCTGCTGACGCGCGACGAAGCCCGGCCGCTCGGCGCGCTGCCGCGCGGTTTCGTCGACTACGGCGCGCTGATTCCGCTGAAATCCGCGCTGCTCGCGGCCGCGGGCGAGCGCTTCGCCAGCAGGGCCAACAGCGATCTCAAGGCGGCTCTCGACCGCTTCCTCGAGCGAAACGACTCGAAATGGCTGCACGATTACGCGCTGTTTCGCATCTTGAAGGCCCGCCACGGCGAAAAGCCGTGGCCGGAGTGGCAGCCGGCCTACGTGCATCGCGAGGCGGCGGCGCTCAGGAAGCTCGAAGACGAGGCTTCCGCCCAAATCGACCGCATAAAGGTCGGCCAGTTCCTGTTTCACCGCCAGTGGCAGCGGTTGCGGGAATACGCGCATGAAGCGGGCGTCCGGCTGTTCGGCGACCTGCCGATCTGTATCGCGCTCGACAGCGCCGACGCCTGGGCCGACCGCGACATCGTGCGCATCGACGCCGACGGCAAGCCCGACTTCGTTGCGGGCGTGCCGCCCGACTATTTCAGCGAGGACGGGCAGCTCTGGGGCAATCCGCTGTACGACTGGGACGTGCACGCGGCCACGGGCTACCGCTGGTGGATCGAGCGGCTGCGGGCGACCGCGGAGCTGGCCGACATCGTCCGCATCGACCATTTCCGCGGCTTCGAGGCCTACTGGTCCGTGCCCGCGGACAGCGACACCGCGCGCGTCGGCACCTGGGAGCCGGGTCCCGGCGACGCCATATTCGATGCCATGAAAGCCGCCCTGGGCACCCTGCCGATCGTCGCCGAGGACCTCGGTGTGATCACGCCCGAGGTCGAGGCGCTGCGCGACCGGCACCGGATACCGGGCATGGTCGTGCTGCAGTTCGACGTGACCGACCCGAACTTCCGGCTTGCCGACGTGCCGGAGAACTGCGTGTGCTACACGGGCACTCACGACAACGATACGACGCTCGGATGGTTTCGCGGCAGTCCGGACGACATTCGCAGCGCGGAGGAAATCCGCGCGACGCGGGACGCGGTTCGGGCGCTGACCGGCGGCAGCGATGCGAGCATTTCGATGGATCTCGTCAAGGCCGCCTATTCGACGCCGGCACGGCTCGCGATCGCGCCAATGCAGGATTATCTCGGTCTCGGTTCCGAGGCACGCCTCAATACGCCCGGCACATCGCGCAATAATTGGCGCTGGCGCCTATCCGGCGCGCAATTGAATGCGGAACTTTGCGACAATATCGCCGATACTGTTACGGTAGCAGGCCGAGGGTTGAGCGATGTTAGAAGAAGAACAAAAAGTTGATGGGCGATTCGTCAGTCGCCTTACCCGCGACACCGTCGCACTGATTCTCGCGGGCGGGCAAGGATCCCGCCTGTACGAACTCACCGCCTGGCGCGCGAAGCCGTCGCTGTATTTTGGCGGCAAGTTTCGCATCATCGATTTCCCGCTTTCGAATTGCATCAACTCGGGTGTGCGCCGCATTGGCGTGCTGACCCAGTACAAGGCGCATTCCCTGATTCGCCACCTCGTGCACGGCTGGTCCTGGTTTCAGGCCGCGCAACGCGAGTTCGTCGAGATCCTGCCGGCGTCGCAGCGCGTCGGCGGCGAGTGGTATCGCGGTACGGCCGATGCGGTCTACCAGAACCTGGACATCGTGCGCACGCACTCGCCGAGCCTCGTGCTGATCCTCGCCGGCGACCACATCTACAAGATGGACTACGGGCCGTTTCTCGCGGCGCATGCCGAGACTGAGGCGGACATGACGATCTGCTGCCTCGAGGTGCCGCTCGAGGAGGCCGCGGGGCAACTCGGCGTCATGACGGTCGACGAAACCGGCCGCGTCATCGCTTTCGACGAGAAGCCCGCCAAACCGAACCCGGTTCCGGGCAAGCCGGATATCTGCCTGGCATCGATGGGCAACTATGTCTTCAACACCGAGTTTCTCTACGAGCAGGTGATCAAGGACGCCGACTCGCCCGACACGCAGCACGACTTCGGCAAAAACGTGATTCCCGCCATCATCAAGGATTACCAGATTTATGCCTATCCGTTTCGCGACCCGGAAACGGGCCAGCAGGCCTATTGGCGCGACGTCGGTACGCTCGACGCCTTCTGGGAAGCGAACATCGAACTCGTGTCGACCACGCCGCAACTCAATATGTATGACCGCCAGTGGCCGATATTCACGCATCAGTGGCAGGCCGCGCCCGCGAAATTCGTCTTCGACGAACCCGGGCGGCGCGGTGAGGCGATCCAGTCGATGGTCTCGGGCGACTGCGTGATTTCCGGCGCAAGCGTGAACGAATCCCTGATATTCTCGCGCTGCCGCCTGCACTCCTACAGCAAGGTAAGGGAGTCGGTCGTCCTGCCCGACGTCGAGATCGGCCGCAATTGCGAGATCAGCCGCACGATTGTCGATCGCGGAGCGGAGATTCCGGAAGGCAGCGTCATCGGCGTCAACAAGGACGACGACCGCGAGCGCGGCTTTCGCGTCACCGCCAAGGGCATTACGCTCGTTACGCCCGACATGCTCGGCCAGCATCGTCACATCACCCGTTAGTCCGACAGGCAGGTCCCTATCAACGACGACAACAAGCTTACGGCTGCCGATTTCGCCCTCCATCGCGACGAGTTCGCGGCGATCGTGGCCGGCCGCCACAACAATCCGTTTGCGCTGCTCGGAATGCACGGCCGCGGCGGCGCTCGCGTCGTGCGCACGTTTCAGCCGCAGGCGCGGCAGGTCGACCTGATCGACGGCGGCGGCGAACTGCTGGCGACAATGGATCGCGTCGATCCGAACGGGCTGTTCATCGCGCCGATGCCTGCGCGCAAGCGCCGCTACATGCTGCGTGTGACGAACCAGCACGGCGACGAGACGACGGTCGAAGACTGCTATCGCTTCGGTCCGACGCTCGGCGACCTCGATCTCTACCTGCTCGGCGAAGGCTCTGACAAGCGGGTCTACAGCAAACTGGGTGGGCATCTCAGGACGATCGACAACATCGACGGCGTGCGCTTCGCGGTGTGGGCGCCGAATGCGTCGCGCGTCAGCGTCGTCGGCGACTTCAACGACTGGGACGGCCGCAGGCACGTCATGCGCCTGCACCCGGGCAACGGCATCTGGGAGATTTTCGTGCCCGGCGTCGGCAACGGCGCCAAGTACAAGTTCGAACTGCTCGACGCGAACGGCCGCCTGCTGCCGCTCAAGACCGACCCTTACGGCAGCTTCCACGAGCCGCCGCCCGGCAATGCATCCGTCGTGTTCGACAGCGCTTACGACTGGCATGACGGCGAGTGGATGGCCCGGCGGCGCAGCGAACCGGACCTCGCACGGCCGGTGTGCATCTACGAGGTCCATCTCGGCTCGTGGCGCCGCAATGCCGACCAGGGCTTCCGGTCCCTGAGCTACCGCGAGATGGCCGACGAACTCGTCGGCTACGTCGCGGCCATGGGCTTCAGCCACGTCGAGTTCCTGCCTGTATCGGAACACCCGTTCGATGGCTCCTGGGGTTACCAGCCGATCGGCATGTTTGCGCCGACGCAGCGCTTCGGTAATCCCGACGACTTTCGCTACCTCGTCGATCGCTGCCACGCCGCGGGCATCGCAGTGATCATCGACTGGGTACCGGCGCATTTTCCACGGGACGAACACGGCCTCGCACGCTTCGACGGTACCGCCCTGTACGAACACGAGGACCCGCGCAAGGGGGCGCACGCGGACTGGGGAACGCTGATCTTCAACTTCGGCCGACGCGAAGTGATCAATTACCTGCTCGGCAGCGCGTTGTACTGGATCGACGAGTTTCATATCGACGCAATCCGGGTCGACGCGGTCGCATCGATGCTCTACCTCGACTACTCGAGACAAGCCGGCGAATGGGTGCCGAACCAGTTCGGCGGCAACGAGAACCTCGAGGCCGTGGAGTTTCTCAAGCGGCTCAACATCGAAGTCCACGCGCATGGCGGAACGTCGTTTGCCGAAGAGTCGACCGCGTGGCCCGGTGTTTCGCGGCCGGTCGATAGCGGCGGCCTCGGTTTCACCTACAAGTGGAACATGGG
>JBFISV010000110.1:0-7723 GCA_041608415.1 Woeseiaceae bacterium | reverse complement strand
GCCCTGGAACTTGCCGATGGCTTTGCCGAACTGTTTGCGCGCGGCAGCAAACGGCACGACGAGGTCCATCACGCGCCGTGCGCGGCCGACGCTCATTGCCGCGACCGTGAGCCGGGTCGCATACAGCCACGTGTTGGCCAGCGCGAATCCCCGGTGCGGCTCGCCGAGTATCTGCGAGCCCGGCAGGCGGCAATTGTCGAAGCGCAGGATGCAGTTGTGGTAGCCGCGATGCGACACCGATTCGTACCCCGGCAGGATCTCGAAGCCGGGCGTGCCGCGGTCGACGAGGAAGCAGCTGATCTTCTTCTTGGTACCGTGGGCCGTCGACTCCTCGCCCGTCGCGACGAACACGATGACGAAATCGGCGATGTCTGCGTGGCTGATGAAGTGTTTCGTGCCGTTGATGATCCAGTCGTCGCCGTCGGGTTTCGCCGCACACTTCATGCCGCGCACGTCGGAGCCTGCATCGGGTTCGGACATGGCGAGGGCGTCGAATTTCTCACCCGCGATCGCCGGCAGCAGGTAGCGTTCTCGTTGCTCGCCCACGCAGCCTAGCAGAATGCCCGACGGCCGGCCGAAATACACGGTCAGCGCCATGGAAGCCCTGCCCAGTTCGCGCTCGAGCAGCGTGAAGTCGAGATGGTTCAGACCGCCGCCGCCGAGATCCGCCGGCATGTTGGCGGCGAAGAATCCCAGCTCGCGGCATTTACGCGCGATGTCCTGCCCGAGTTCACGCGGCACGCAGGCGTCCCGTTCGACGGCAGCCTCGTGCGGGTAGATCTCGTTTTCGACAAAGGCCCTGACCGTGTCGACGATCAGTCCCTGCTCTTCTGTCAACTTGAAATCCATGGTTCGTTCCTGGCGTTGTGCGGGCCTCAGTCGCGCTGTCCCACGTACCGGCCCGCGGCGGCAGGCCGCGGCAAGCGCGCATGAGCGCGGGCGATTTTCCGGACCTCGCGCGCGAGGCCCGCACCGGCCTCGCAAACCCGGCCCGATTCCCGGTCGACGTGCAGGTACATCGACTCCGACGAGGCGAGCAGCCTGTTGTCCGCAGTAGCGTAGAGTTCGAAATATACGTGCAAGCGCCTGGCATCGGCCATCAATACCTGCGCGGTCGCATGCAGCTCCGCGTGCACCCCGACCTCCGCGTGGAAATTGATGTGCGTCTCGACGGTGTAGTAGCTCGAGCCTGCCGCGACGTAGTCGGCGTCCATGCCGATCAGGCGCAGCAGCGCGTCCGACGCCCTGCTGAAGACCTCGGCGTAGCGAAAATCGGTCATGTGGCCGTTGTAATCGATCCACGCAGGCAACACCGGGCAGGACAGCAGAATGAGCGGCCGCGACAGGTCGGCGTCGTCGCGGGCGGCGTGTTTGCCGATCATCGAACATCGCCGCGCGAGTTCCCGGTCGTGCGCATTGAGCACCGCGCCTGCGCCCCAGTCGCGGTCCTTGAGTGCGCGCAGGATGCCGACGAGGTTCCGGTCGCGGATTCTCTCGAGCTCGCGAAACGTATAGCGCGACGATTGTGCATCCGACTGCGCCGCGATCTTTTGCACGAGTGCCTCGTTCAGTTCGGGAACGTCGGTGAGTTTCGTCCATGGCCACGAGAGCGCGGGTCCGAACTGGCGCATGAAGTGGGCCATGCCCTGCTCGCCGCCCGCGAGGCGAAACGTCTCGAACAGGCCCATCTGCGCCCAGCGCAGCCCGAAGCCGTTCTGCATGACCTCGTCGATCTCGCCGGTCGTCGCGATGTCGTCGTTGACGAGCCACAACGCCTCGCGCCACAGCGCCTCCATGAGCCGATCGGCCACGTGCGCGTCGATCTCGCTGTGCACGACGAGCGGCTTCATGCCTGCGGCGGCCAGGGTCCGTACCGCGCGCACCGCATTATCCGGATCGCAGCCGGAACCGGGAACGATCTCGACGGCCGGCAGCAGGTAAACCGGGTTGAACGGATGCGCGACCAGCACCCGGCCCGGGTGCCGCGCGCCGGCCTGCAGTTCGCTCGGCTTGAAGCCCGACGTCGACGACGCGAGGATCGCCTGCGCGGGTGCGTGCGCCTCGATTTCCGCGATGACCCTGCGCTTCGCCGCGAGATCTTCGGGCACGCTCTCCTGCACCCAGTCCGCAGCCGCAACGGCATCCGCGAGCGATGCGGCCACCGTCAGCTTGCCCTCGGGCGGCATCGGCGCATCCGCGAGCGCGGGCAGCGCGACGCGCGCGTTGTCGAGAATGCCTTGCACCTGGTCCCGGATGCCGGGATTCGGGTCGAAGACGGCAGCATCCCAGCCGTGTAGCAGGAATCGCGCCGCCCAGCCGCCGCCGATGACGCCGCCGCCGATGATGGCCACGCTCCCGGCCGGCGGCGGCCGTGTCATCGCGGCGCTCGTTTCTTGAGCTCGAGCTTGTCGCGGACGGCCTGCGGCGACAGCAACGTCGCGCCCATGTCGGAAACGATTCGCGCGGCGCGTTCGACGAGCTGTGCGTTCGTCGCGAGGACGCCTTTTTCCAGATAGAGATTGTCCTCGAGACCGACCCGTACGTTGCCGCCGGCGAGTACTGCCGCCGCGACGTACGGCATCTCGTTGCGGCCCAGCGAAAACGCCGAGAAATGCCAGTCGTCGGGCAGATTGTTGACCATCGCGAGCAGCGTATTCAGATCGTCCGGCGCGCCCCACGGGATGCCCATGCAGAGCTGCACGAGCAGCGGCGCTTCGATGACGCCTTCGTCTGCGAGCTGTTGCGCGAACCACAGGTGCCCGGTGTCGAACGCCTCGATCTCCGCACGAACGCCGAGCTCGGTAATGATGCTGCCCATCGCACGCAGCATGGCGGGCGTGTTCGCCATGACGTAGTCCGCCTCTGCGAAGTTCATCGTGCCACAGTCGAGCGTGCAGATTTCGGGCAGGCACTCGACGACGTGCGCCATGCGTTCCTCGGCGCTCGCCATGTCCGTTGCCGCCGCATTGAGTGGCAGCGGCGACTCGGGAGGCCCGAGCACGAGGTCTCCGCCCATGCCCGCCGTCAGGTTGATCACGACGTCGGTATCCGAATCGCGGATTCTCTCGGTAACCTCGCGATACAGGTCCACGCGCCGCGCGTGGGCGCCCGTCTCCGGATCCCGGACGTGGCAATGGACGATCGCGGCGCCGGCCTTGGCGGCATCGATCGCGCTCGCCGCAATCTCCTCAGGCGTTCGCGGAACGTGCGGCGAGCGATCCTGCGTATTGCCCGATCCGGTAACGGCGCAGGTCAGGAACACGTCTCTGTTCATTTGCAAGGGCATCGGCTCAACCTCCATGCCGCGAGCCGGTATCGCGCCCGCCGCGCTGCTTCGATCCGTGCCGGATACGGGCAACGCAGAACGGCTTTTTCGCCGCCCGCTCGACGCTCGTACCCGGCATGTAACCCGCGGCCCCGGTTCAACGGAATGAGGCGCCGACACGCAAGACCGGCGTCCACGGGTTCGCGGACCGGCGCCGGCGGCAGCCAACCCTTCCGGTGGCGGAAATCGACCGCTGCGAATGTGCCTTGCCGTCGGCGGGCAATGCGTTTTCTTGTTCGTAAAGCCGCTGCCGCGTCATGGCCGGGATCCCATCACGTTCGTTCGAGCTTAGTGCATCCGGCATACACCGACAAGATCGAGCGCGACGGCTGTCGGCGCCGCCGGGAGCAAGGCGTGCCGGCGGGTCGATACGAACAAACGATTAGCGCCGGGCGAAATCCGCCCGTAGTATGGAGCGACGCGCGGCCGGCGGCTACGGGCGCCCGGGAGCAGCGGGCCCGCGTGCGGATCGATGGTTCAATTATTTCGTGCCGGGGATGCGAGCAAGCCTTTCAAAGACGCGCGGGGCAGCGACGGGAAGGACCGCCATAACAAGCGGAGGGAACCCGTGGATCGGGTTTTTCGCGCTCGTTCTGTGCGCGTGGGGATTCCTGTTCGCGATGACCGTATCGATGGCCGAGCACGCCGGCGGGCTCGGGCCGGGCATGCAGTGGGGCGAGCCGTTGCTGCGCGCCGTCGCTGGTTTGCTTCACCTGCCCGCGTCCCCTCATCCGGCCATGCAACATCCGCTGCCGATGCTCGTACTCATGTGGTGCCTGATGTCGCTCGCGATGATGGCGCCGACCGCGGTGCCGATGCTGCGGACGTTTCGCGAGATGGCGCTCGGCAATCCCGCGCGCATCCACCCGGCCGGCTTCTGGTTTCTGCTTGCAGGCTACGTGGCGGTGTGGTGCGTGTTTGCCGTCGTCATGGCCGCCCTGCAGCGGCAGCTGGCGAGCCTCGGCCTCATGACGGGGCTCGGCGTCAGCGCCTCGCTGTGGCTGTCCGCCGCGCTGCTCGGCGCTGCCGGGGCCTACCAGTTCAGCAAGCTCAAGCATGCGTGCCTGAGCCACTGCCGCTCACCAATGGCATTTTTCATGTCGTATTGGCGCGCGGGCCTGTCGGGAGCCCTGGCCATGGGCGTGCGGCATGGCGCCGTTTGCGTCGGCTGCTGCTGGGCGCTAATGTCCGTCGCGTTCGTCGGCGGCACGATGAACCTGATCTGGATGGGCGCGGCCATGGCGCTGATGATGGTGGAGAAGCTCGCAATCGGGCGCTGGCTGACCGTCCCGCTCGGAGTCGCGTTGCTAGCCGCCGCGGCCGTGACGGTCCAGAGGGCCCTGTAAACGACATTCTCAGAGTGGGGAGACAAGCTTGAATGCCTGGAAGATCGATGGTGAGTTGATATTGAACTGCAGTTGCACGGTGTTTTGCCCGTGCGTCGTCTCGCTCGGCAAACATCCGCCGACGGAGGGCTACTGCCAGGCATGGGTCGGGATTCGAATCGACGAGGGGCATTGCGACGGTGTCGACATTGGCGGGCTCAACGTCGCGTTACTCATGGACATTCCGGGGCTGATGGCGCGCGGCAACTGGACCGTGGGCGCCTATATCGACGAGCGCGCGAGCGACGCCGCGTTCGATCACCTCGTTCAGATCTTCAGCGGCAAGGCGCGCGGCACGACGGGTCTGTTCTCGATCCTGGTCGGAAATTTTCTCGGCGCCGAACGCGCGCCCGTGAGTTTCGAAACGGACGGCGCACGCCGGCGCCTCACGGTGCCGAAGAAGATCATCGGCGAAGTCGAGCCGATCCAGGGCGCGGCTCCGGGCGAGGACGTCGTCGTCAGCAACACCGAGTACTGGATGGGCCCCGACATCACGGTTGCCCATGCAACGCAGTCGCGCGTGCGCGCATTCGGCCGCGTCTGGGACTTCGTCGGCCGCAGCGCCGAGATCTGCCAGATTTCATGGGCCGGGCCCTGATCTCGCAGGGGCCGCGAGCGTTTCATTAACCGGTCGGAGGCAAGAGAATGTCGGCTGCGTCGTTAGCCATCAATACGCGAATCCGCTCGACGCCGTACAGCGCCCGCGTCATCGCCGCGGGCGCAGGCGCCTATTCCGTTTACAACCACATGCTGCTGCCGCTCGCATTTCGTCCGGCCGAGGAAAACTACTGGCACCTGAAGCGCCACGTCCAGGTCTGGGACGTCTCCTGCCAGCGCCAGGTGGAAATTCGCGGTACGGATGCCGCGCGACTCGTGCAGCTCATGACGCCGCGCGACCTGTCCGCGGCCGCCGTGGGCCAATGCCTCTATGCGCCACTGGTCGACGCGGCCGGCGGCATGATCAACGATCCGATCGTCATCAAGCTCACAGAGGATCGCTTCTGGCTGTCCATCGCCGATTCCGACGTGTTGCTGTGGGCCGCCGGGCTCGGTTACGGCCTCGGACTGGACGTGACCGTCGGCGAGCCGGACGTGTCGCCGCTCGCGATCCAGGGGCCCAGGTCGGACGATCTCATGGCGAACCTGTTCGGCGACGATGTGCGCACGATACGCTTCTTTCGCTCCGAGATCATGGATTTTCGCGGCCATCCGCTGCTCGTCGCACGCTCGGGATGGAGCAAGCAGGGTGGCTTCGAGATCTATCTCGACGAGCCGTCCCTGGCGCACGATCTCTGGGACGCAGCATTCGAGGCGGGACGCGACCTCGAGGTCGCGCCGGGACACCCGAACGC
Source organism: Woeseiaceae bacterium (assembly GCA_041608415.1). GTDB lineage: Bacteria > Pseudomonadota > Gammaproteobacteria > Steroidobacterales > Woeseiaceae > UBA1847. Next base: position 1,661 of record JBFISV010000110.1, on the reverse strand, counting down.
GATCGAACGCATCGAAGGCGGCCTGCTGTCTTACGGCGGCGACATGACGCGCGAGCACAACCCGTTCGAATGCGGCCTCGACGCCTTCTGTCACGTGGACCGGGACATCGAGTTCATCGGTCGCGACGCACTGCGACGCATCGCCGCCGAGGGCGTGTCGCGGCGCATCGTCGGCCTCAGGATCGACGCCACCGAACTGCCGCTCTGCACCACGCGCTGGCCCGTGCATGCCGATGGCCGCGAGGTCGGTGGGCTTTCGTCGGTGGCTGTGTCGCCACGGTTCGGCTGCGGCGTCGGGCTCGCGATGCTGGATCGCGACTACTGGACCCCGGCGCAAAAAGTCAGCGTGCATGCGCCCGACGGCGAGTATTCGGCCAGCGTCTCGCGCCTGCCGTTTGACGACCCCGATTAACGATATCGATTAACGATATCGATTAACGATTGCAATTATCTCGAACGGCCAATTTAGTCGGCCGCCCGGAGCGACGAGCGCATGTCACAACAGAAATTCGAGCAATCTCTCGGCAAAACCGGCGCGAACTACGTGCCGCTGTCGCCGCTGTCCTTCATTCGTCGAACACAGAAGGTGTATCCCGACCACGCGGCCATCATCTACGGCGATCGGCGCTATAGCTGGGCCGAGGTATACGAGCGTGCCGTGCGGCTCGCGAGCGCGCTCGAAAAGCGCGGCATCGGCAGCGGCGATACGGTATCGATGATCGCACCGAACACGCCGGAATTGTTCGAGGCGCATTTCGGCGTGCCGATGGCCGGCGCCGTGCTCAACACCATCAACACTCGGCTGGACGCGGACACGATCGCCTACATTCTCGAGCACGGCGACGCGAAAGCGTTGATCACGGATACCGCGTTATCGCCGGTCATCAAGGAGGCGCTCGAGATTCTCGGCTCGAACGATCTTTTGGTGATCGACCTCGCCGATGCGCAGGCCGAATTGCAGCCCGGCGAAGGCGAAGCCCTGGGCGAGGTTCGTTACGACGAGTTTCTCGCGGGCGGTGACCCGGGATTCGACTGGCAGCTTCCCGGGGACGAGTGGCAGGCACTTGCGCTCAATTATACGTCGGGCACCAGCGGGCGGCCGAAAGGCGTCGTCTACCATCATCGCGGCTCCTATCTCATGAGCCTCGGGACCGTCGCCGCCTGGAGCCTGCCGGCGCATCCCCGCTACCTGTACACGGTACCGATGTTCCATTGCAACGGCTGGGGCCATGCCTGGACCATGGCGGCCGTCGCGGGCACGGTCGTCTGCTGCCGCAACGTCACGGCGCGCAACATATTCGACGCGATCGTCGAACACCGCGTCACGCATTTCGGCGGCGCACCGGTCGTCCTGGGCATGCTCATCGATGCGCCGAGCGAAGACCGCCGCACGTTCGACTGGCCGGTGCACGTCATGACGGCGGGCGCGCCGCCGCCGAGCGCGGTGCTCGAAAAGACCCGGGCCCTGGGTTTCGACGTCATGCAGGTCTACGGCCTGACGGAAACCTACGGCCACGCCGTGCAATGCGCCTGGCACGCCGACTGGGACGCATTGCCGTTCGAGCAGCAGGCGGAGATCAAGGCCCGCCAGGGCGTCGCGTTCCCGATAACCGAGGAGGTCCGCGTCGTCGACACGGAAAGCGGTAAGCCGGTGGCGGCGG
>JBFISV010000109.1:0-7741 GCA_041608415.1 Woeseiaceae bacterium | reverse complement strand
TCCGCTCGAACGGCGTCCGGCCGTCCGGGACGGTCGCGGTCCCGGGACGCGCGGCAACGAGCACGTGCATCCCGAACGCGCGTCCGATGGCGGCGACCTGGCGGCCGAGCGCGCCGTAGCCGACGATGCCGAGCGTCATCGCCGAGAGTTCGCGTACCGGATGGTCGAGCAGGAACGGCTCCGCCGAGCGCTGCCAGCGCCCCGCACGCACCGAGTCCCGGTAGCGGTGCAGGCTGTGCGTAAGCATGAGCAGCACGCCGAACACGTGTTCGGCGACCGACTCGCTGCAATAGCCGCGAATATTGGCGACTGCGATGCCGCGTTGCCGCGCGGCGTCGAGATCGATATTGTCCGTACCCGTCGCGGTCAGGCCGATAAAACGCAGCCGCCTGGCAGCCGCGATCGGCTCGGCCGTGAGCCGGACCTTGTTGGTCAGCACGGCATCGGCGTCGCGGATGCGCGCGCAGATTTCCTCGTCGCGCGTCGCGTCCCATATCCGCAGTTCGCTGACGGCACGCTCCAGGGGCTCGAGGTCCAGGCCGGGACCCATTGTCTTGAAGTCGAGGAATACGGCTTTCATTACGATCTGCGCTACTCTTCGGGCATGGGGAGAACGATGGCCGATCAATTCTGGAAACGCAAACGCCTGGGCGAGATGAGTGCCGCAGAGTGGGAATCCCTTTGCGACGGCTGCGGGCTGTGCTGCATGCACAAGGTCGAGGACGAGGACACCGGCGAGCTCTTCTACACGAATCTCGCGTGCCGGCTGCTCGATCCCGGCACCTGCCGCTGCACGGACTACGCCAACCGCGCGAGGGAAGTCGCCGACTGCCTGGTGCTGACGGCGGACGAGACCGAGGCCTACGAATGGCTGCCCGCGAGCTGTGCCTATCGCCTGCTCGCGCACGGCGAGGAGCTGCCGGACTGGCACCCGCTCGTGTCCGGGAGCCCCGATTCGGTGCACGAAGCGGGCATCTCGGTCCGCGGCAAGGTCGTTTCCGAGAAGGACACCGACGAATGGACCGTGCTGTGGACCGTGCACAACCCGCCGTGAGCCGCGCGCAGCAGGCCGGAGAGGCAGCGTGACGGGCCCTGGAAGCTACGGGACCGTGCCGCTCGAGCACTATCGCGAATATCCGATCGATGAGATGCGCGACAGGCTCGCTGCGTTTTATGCGGACATCGACCGCCGCAGGACCGTGCGCGAATTTTCCGACAGGCCGGTGCCGCGGGACATCATCGAGACGGCGCTGAAAGCGGCGAACACGGCTCCGAGCGGCGCCAACCTGCAACCCTGGTACTTCGTCGTCATCAGCGGCGCGGACACCAAGCGGCGTATTCGCATCGCCGCGGAAGCCGAAGAGCGCGAATTTTACGAACACCGCGCCTCGCCGGAATGGCTCGCCGCGCTGGAGCCGCTCGGCACCGACGAGGACAAGCCGTTCCTGGAGAAGGCGCCGTATCTCATTGCCGTCTTTTTGCAAAAATACGGCCGCCTGTCGGACGGCCGCAAGGTCAAGCACTACTATCCCGTGGAATCGACGGGCATCGCGACCGGAATACTGATTACGGCCTTGCACCGCGCGGGCCTCGCAACGCTGACTCATACGCCGAGCCCGATGAAGTTCCTCAACGAAATCCTCGGCCGGCCGAAGAGCGAACGACCGTTCCTGCTGCTCGTTACGGGATATCCGGCCGCGGGCGCGCGCGTGCCCGACATCGAGAGAAAAACGCTCGACGAGTACGCAAGCTTCATCGATCGCTGACGCCCCGAAATCGCGGGCGTGCGGATTAATCAGAGTCTCCTTCATTTCGAAGCCGGGCGCCGGCCGGCGAGCCATGCGCACAGGGCCGCTCGGCGAACGGGGGTCAGCCCGTATTCTGCAGCCCCTGGGCGATGCCGTTGACGCTCGCGAGCAGCGCGTCGAACACGTCGTCCTCGGCGCGGTCGTTGTTGCGCCATCGCGAGAGCAGATCGACCTGCATCAGACTCATGGGATCGACGTACGGGTTTCTGAGCATGATCGTGCGCTGCAGCGTGATGTCGCCCTCGAGCAACTCATGGTGCGAGGAGTATTCGAGAATCAGGTCGCGCGTCAGCCGGTACTCCTGCTCGATGATGGGAAAAAACGTCGCGTGCCGATCGCCGGCCAGCGCGGAATACAGCTCGGCGATGCCGAGGTCGGCCTTTGCGAGGACCATTTCCGCGTCCGCCGTCAGCGCACGCATGAAATACCCCTCCGTGAACATGCGCCGGAACTCGGCTTCGTCGAACTGTTCGGCGGCCTGCTTGAGGCCCGTACCGATACCGTACCAGCCTGGCAGCACGAAGCGCGCCTGCGTCCAGGCGAACACCCACGGTATGGCGCGCAGGCTTTCGATGCCGGGTTTCGAACGCCGCGACGAGGGCCGTGACCCGATACGCATACGCTCGATCAGGTCGATCGGCGTCGCGTCGCGGAAATACTCGTAAAATTCGGGCGTTTCATAGACGAGTTGACGGTACGCCTTGCGGCTCTCGTTGGCGATGACGTCCATCATCGCGTGCCATTCGGGTTCGTCGTTGCCCTGGTGCCGCGGCAGCGCGGTCGCCAGCGCCACCGAGCCGGTCATCTGTTCCAGGGTACGCAGCGCGATGCCGCGCAAGCCGTACTTTTCATTGATGATCTCGCCTTGCTCCGTGACGCGCAGCCTGCCGTTGACGGTGCCGGGGGGTGCGCCGAGCACGGCAACGTGCGTTTTGCTGCCGCCGCGGCTGATCGTGCCGCCGCGGCCATGAAACAGCGTCAGCTCGATGCCCTTGGCATGCACCGCGCCCGCCAGTGTTTCCTGCGCGTTCTGCAGCGCCCAGCGCGCCGACGCGAGGCCGCCGTCCTTGTTACTGTCGGAATAGCCGATCATTACCATCTGTCGCTTGCCACGCTTCGTCAGGTGCTCGCGGTACAGCTCCGTCCCGAGCAGCTCGCTCAGGATCTCGGTACCGTTCTTCAGGTCGTCGACGGTCTCCAGCAAGGGTGCGATATCGAGCGGAATCTCGCCGCGCTTGTCGTGCAATTCGCCCCACTCGGCGAGCAACAGGACCGACAGGATGTCGTCAACGCCCTGCGTCATGCTGACGATGAACGGACCGATGGCGGCTGCGCCGTATTTGCGCCTGCAAAAGGCGATCGCCTGGAAGACCGCGATGGTCTTGCGCGCCTGTGTCGAAAGGCTCTGCGGCAGGCCCTCGCGGTTCTTGAGCGCCTCGACGATGCGATCGGCGCGCTTTGCGGCCGGCCAATCGGTCCATTCGTCAACGCCCAGGCACTCGCCCACGACCGTGCGATGCATCTCGGCATCCTGGCGAACGTCGAGGGTGACGAGGTGGAAGCCGAACGTCTGCACGCGGCGCAGCAGTCTTTGCACCGCGAACAGTCCCGCGTGCTCGCCCTTGTTCGCTGCGAGACTGTTCGCGATCAGATTGATATCGGCTTCGAAATGCCGCACGCGCTCGTAGGGAAAAACGTCGTCGTCGTAGGTGGACTGCAGGCGTTGCTGCACGAGACGCAAAAACACCCGGTAGGGCATGTTGCGGTGCCTCGTCGGCACGGAGTGATACGCGTTCTGGAACACCCCTCGATACTCTTCGATCTTTTCCAGCAGGGCATCGCTGACCGGGATCGCATTGGTCGTCTGGCTGAGTTTTCCCGCGAGCGCGGCGCACTCGCGGTAGTAAAGGTCGAGTACGAGTGAGCGCTGCCGCGTGAGCGTGGCGCGAATGGTCTTGGCGTTGACGTTCGGATTGCCGTCCATGTCGCCGCCGACCCAGGATGCGAAGTACAGGATTCCCGGCACCCGGACGCGGGCTTCGTCAACGCCGTAGATGCGCTCCACGGCGTTTTCGATGTCCTCGTAAAAGGGCGGTATTGCACGGTAGAGCACGTCGGTGACAAAGAACAGCACGTGCTCGAGCTCGTCGGCGACCGTCATCTGTTCCGAAGGATGCTCCTCCGTCTGCCACGCCGTCGTAATGAGCAGGCGAATGTTCGCGTGCGCCGCAGAGATTTCCTGTGGCGTCATCGTCGGATTCAGCATGTCGATGAGATGGCGTACGATTTGCTGTTCCTTGCGAAGAATCGTGCGGCGCGTGGGCTCGGTGGGGTGCGCCGTGAACACGGGCTGGATGCGCAGCGAATCGAACAGCGCCTCCAGCGCCTCGAAGGTCACGCCCGACGCCTTGAGCTTCATCAGCGAGTCCTCGAGGCCGCCGGGCTGGTTCGTGCCGACATCACGCAGGTATTCGCGGCGGCGCCGGATGCGGTGCACCTTCTCGGCGGTGTTCACCATCTGGAAATAGGTCGAAAAACTGCGGATCACGGACAGCGCAAATTTCGGATCGAGGTTGTCGACGAGGTCCGCGAGTTCCTCGCCGGATTTCTCGTTTTCCTCGCGCCGGCGAATCGCGCGCAGGCGCGCCGTCTCGACGAACTCGAAGAGCTCGTCGCCGCCCTGTTCGGCGATCAGTTCCCCGATCATCGCGCCCAGCGTGCGCACGTCGTCGCGCAGCGGCTGGTCTTTGTCTTCGAATGTAATGTCCTGGCGGCGCAAGGTGGTACCCGCTCGTGCGTGGCCGGAGCCGTATCCGGGGGGTCGCGACAATAGCAAAATCTCGGCTGGCTGCCCAGTAACACGAGGCGCAGCGCCGCGGGCCGCGCGGCGACAATGCGACGATGTTTCGAGCCACGGTCAGGGATGGCAAGCGATGCAGGGAACCTCGATGACCGCGACAATGGCAGCGCCCGAGCCGGCCGCGTTCGCTGCCTGCGGAATCGCGCTGGCGCTGTCCGCCCGCCACATTCTGAACTCGCAGATCGCGGCCGCGCGCCTGCTAGGGCAGCTGGTCCATGCGCTCGCGAGCGAATTGCCGCTCGCCCTGCGTATCGACGGACTGGCATCGGGAGACGAGGCCCGCGAGCGGCTCGATGCGGTCTGCAACATACTCGCCCGGGCCCTGGAGCGAGCCGCTCTCGAGCCGTCACGCATCGAGATCACGATCGATGCGAGCGCGATGGGGCCCGCCGCCGCCTGGGAGATTCGCCGCAGGCAACTCGGATACGGCACCGTCAACCTGGTGCTCGACGAGGCAAGCCTGCATTGCACGTCCCGCGCCGCCGGCGGTTTCTGGCAGCAGCTATGGCAGCTGCGGTCGTGCCCCGTCGTGGCCGCATGCAGCCCGGCCGTTACGAGTCGCTGTCCGCTGCTGTCGGCGGAGACCGCGGCCGACGTCATTCCGGCGACCGGCATGCAGGTCCCGTCGCAAACCGCGTGGCTAGGCGGCGCGTTGAACCTGGCACGGTTTGCGGACGACGCGGGCAGCGTCGACCTCGAGATGCTCGATCGGACGCTCTGCCGTTACGTCGATGCAGCGGATTCGATTCACGACGTGACAGCCTGGCCGACGCCGCGCATGCAGCACGATGCGTGGCTGAACCGCCGGCTCGCGATTCGCGTGCAAGGCATCGGGGATCTTGCCGCGAGACGCGGACTCGATCCGGACTTGCATTCGAGCATGCTCGAACTCGATGCATTGCTGCTGTCCGTTCGCCGCTTCGTCGAGAGACGATCGCGGCAAATCGCGCAATGCTCGGAAACGTTGCCCGCAATCGCCGCCGCCAACCCTTGCGCGCACCGGCACGAGCCGCAGCATCGCGAAGACTGGGAGGCGCGATGGCTGCGGGCAATCGGGAAATTCGCGGCGCGCCACCGAAACCTCATCGTGATGTCACCGTGGTCGATTTTTCCGAACGGCGACGCGGATTACCGTTTCGCCAATCTGCTGCCGTTATTGGCACACGCAGACACCTGCGAGTTCCGGCGAGCCTTTAACCTGGATAAATGGAGCCTGCGGGATTTCACGAACTTCCATCGGCGCGTCTGGGCGGTCAGGCGGCAGAACGAGTCCTCGATGGCCGTTGCGGAGCGGCTATGAGCGGGCCTGCATATCTCATCAAGGCGGCAGACGGCTATTTGTAAGACACCGTTCGTACAGAAGGCAACGCTCAGGAGACGAACCCGGATTTGCGGCGCTACGCAGACCGGTGACTACCTGTCGCGGCCTCACAGCTTCTCGCACGCCCGAGGTGGCACTTCACTCAGGACATAGCTACCGCCATGGCTTTCGCGCGAGGCCTGCACCCGGGCACGCGCCCGGTGTCGGGACCGACGATCCTTGATGAAACAGGCGGGCTAATATACCGTCTAAGATTGCGAGGGGCGTGAGGAAACCCGTTGATTCCTGCAACACTGGACGCGCACGGCGTCTCCGTCCTGGTTCTTACGGTGATCGCGTTGTTCCTGTTTACACGCGATCGCATCCCGCTCGAATCGTCGTCGCTGACAATTCTCATCTTGCTCGTCGCGGGATTCACGCTCTTCCCTTACGAGCGCGAAGGCGAAGTCGCACTAAAAGCGGTCGACTTTTTTGCAGGCTTCGGCAGCGAAGCCCTGGTTGCCATCTGCGCGTTGATGATGGTGGGCAAGGGACTCGAAACGACCGGTGCTCTTCAACCGCTGGCGACCGTCGTCAGCCGCGCCTGGGCGACGCGCCCGGTACTCGCATTGCTCACGACGCTCGTTGCCGGTGCGATTCTCAGCGCGTTCATGAACAACACGCCGATTGTCGTGTTATTGATGCCGATTCTCGTCGGCGCTTCGTTGCGTGCCAAGTTCCCGGTATCCGGTGTCATGATGCCGATGGGTCTTGCGACCATCATCGGCGGCATGTCGACGACGATCGGCACGTCGACGAACCTGCTCGTGGTCGGCATCTCGCAGGATCTCGGCACGCACGTATTCTCGATTTTCGAATTCGTGCTGCCGGTCGCGATCGTGGGAGGCGTCGGCGTCCTGTTCCTGTGGCTCATCGCACCGCGAATGTTGCCGGACCGCGCGCCGCCCATGGCGGATACCTCGCCGCGAATTTTCAGCGCACAGCTGCACGTCAAGGAGGGCGGATTCGCCGCCGGCAAGACTCTTTCCGAAGTACTCGCCAAAGCCGACGGCAACATGCGCATCGACAAGATCCAGCGCAGCGAGTCGCTGTTTCTCGCCAAGCTGCCGTCGGTCGTCATACAGCCCGGCGACCGGCTGTTCGTCAAGGACTCGCCCGAAAACCTCAAGCACTATGAGCAGATTCTCGGCGCAACGCTCTTTAACATCTCCGATAACGAGCACCCGGTCGACGAGGAAACGCCGCTGACCGCCGAGGGCCAGCAGCTCGCGGAGGTCGTCGTTACGCGCGGTTCGCCGCTGCACCTGCGCAGCCTAGCCGCGGCGCGCTTCAGCGCGAGCTACGGGCTCATGCCGCTGGCGCTGCATCGCGCGCGTACGCCGAGTTCGCAGGTGACCGGCGACCTCAACCTGATCCGGCTGCGTGCCGGTGACGTGCTGCTCGTCCAGGGCTCGGCCGAGGCCATCAAGAGCCTGCGCGACTCGGGTTCGATGCTGGTCCTCGACGGCACGACGAACCTGCCGCACACGCACCGCGCCAAGCGTGCGCTCGCGGTCATGGGCCTCGTCGTCGGCTTCGCGGCGTTCGGTATCCTGCCCATATCCGTCAGTGCCCTGGCCGGCCTGGGCCTGATGATGGCCACGGGATGCATCAACTGGCGCGACGCCGCGGGCGCGCTGTCGATACCGGTCGTCATGATCATCGTGACGAGCCTCGCGCTCGGCAAGGCGCTGATGGGCACCGGCATGGCCG
>JBFISV010000108.1:0-7765 GCA_041608415.1 Woeseiaceae bacterium | reverse complement strand
GCGCCGGCGAATGCGAGCAGCGAATACAGTTTGCTATCGTTCACGGCCCGGAGCTTAATCCGGGGCTGAAGAACGGGTCCAATGCCGATACGTTTTGTTACAGCGCAGGCATGGTCACGACAGCCCCGGACGGGGCATCATAGGCGCCTGACTCAAACCCTCCGCCTCGTTCCCGCACGGGGTCGGACTCCGGAGTACAAAATGCGCAAGCTGCTCGGAACACTACTTCTGCTCACTGCCTCACTCGCAACCGCGACCGACTCGGGCCTGCTCGACCAGAACTTCCGCAAGCTGGCCTCCGACGAAGTCGTCAACCTGGCCGACACCTATGCCGGCAAGGTTATCCTCGTCGTGAATACGGCCTCCAAATGCGGCAATACGCCGCAGTACGAGGGACTCGAGAAGCTGTACCGGGAATACGGCGAACAGGGGCTCGTCGTCCTCGGGTTTCCATCCAACGATTTCTTTGGTCAGGAGCCCGGGACCGAGGAGCAGATCCAGGAATTCTGCAGGTTGACCTACAGCATCAAGTTTCCGATGTTCGAGAAGGTAACCGTCAAGAAGGGCAAGGCTCATCCGTTTTACGACGAGCTCGCCCGGGCGTCGGGCACCTACCCGTCCTGGAATTTCCACAAATACCTGATCGGCCGCGATGGAAAACTGATTGCCGAGTTCAGCCCGCGCACGCAGCCGTACGACGACGGTCTGCTCGAGGCGATTACGACGGCGCTCGCAAACTGAGTGCATGCGGCCGTGCATGCGAAGCCGAATCTCGCGAGCAAGCTGTGCGTCACCTGCGGCCGGCCGTTTGCGTGGCGCCGCAAATGGAGGCGCGACTGGGATGCCGTAAAGTACTGCTCGCGCCGCTGCCGCAGCGCGCGGCGCAACGATGCCTGAGGGACCCGAGATTCGTCTCGCGGCCGACCGCGTCGCGGCCGTACTCGTGGGCCGGCAGATCGCTGCGACCGAGTTCGGGCTGCCGGCGCTCAGGCGGTTCGAGAAGCGCCTGACGGGCAGCACCGTCACGGCCGTAGACACGCGCGGCAAAGCGATGCTGACGCGGTTCGACTCCGGCCTCACCTTGTACAGTCACAACCAGCTCTACGGCCGCTGGTACACGATGCGCCGGCCGCGCCGGCCGAAAACGAATCGTTCGCTGCGCGTCGCGCTGCACACGAAGACGCACAGTGCGCTTCTCTACAGCGCCTCGGACATCGAGGTACTCACCCCGAAGCAATTGACGCGGCATCCGTTTCTCGCGCGCGTCGGGCCAGACATCCTCGATCGGAATTTGACGGCCAGCGATATCGTCGCGCGCCTCGAGGACATGCGATTTCGGAATCGCGCGCTCACCAGCCTGTACCTGGACCAGTCGTTCCTGGCCGGCAACGGCAACTACCTGCGTTCCGAAATCCTCTGGGCGGCCGGCGCCGATCCGTCGCAAAAACCCATCGACCTCGAATCGAAACAGCGGGCCAGGCTCGCGATCGAAACGCTCAGGATCAGCCGCCGGTCCTACCGCACCCGCGGCGTCACCGTGGCGCCGAGTCTCGCCAAACGGCTCAAGGCCGACGGCCTCGCGTTCGGGGCCTACAGGTTCAACGTGTTCGGACGCGAAGGCCTGCCCTGCAGGCGTTGTGACACGCCCGTCCGGCGCAGCGTTGCCGGCAGCCGCAACCTGTTTACCTGCCCCGCCTGCCAGGGAATCGAGTAACATCCGCGCCCATGACCTCACGCGCAGACGATACCGCCAACCCCGCGTTCGATCGCGAGGCCCGCTTCGGGCTCAGGGCGCCCAACCCGGCACGCCGCTTCCTCGAAGTGCGGGCGCTCGCCGAGGCCGCGCTGCTCGTGCCCGCCGCGCCGCTGCTGCTCGCACAACATCCCGGCGACGGCCGCCAGGTCATGCTGCTGCCGGGATTCCTGACCGACGACAGGTCCACCTGGCCGCTGCGACGTTTCCTCGAGTACCTCGGCTACGAGCCGCTGCCCTGGAACCTGGGCCGCAATACCGGCCAGCCCGACGTCGACGCCGGGCGCGTCATCGAGCGGCTCGCGGCGGTGCGCCGCCCGCATGAACCGATCACGCTGATCGGCTGGAGCCTGGGCGGCGTCATAGCGCGCGAAGTCGCGCGTCGCGCCCCCGGAGCCGTGCGCGAGATCATTACGATGGGGACGCCGGTCGAAGGCGGCCCAAAGTACACGGCCACGGGCGATCGCTTCGCAGGGCGGCAAAACATTGACCTCGACGCCCTCGAGCGCCATATCCACGACATCAATCGACAGGGCATCGACTGCCCGCTGACGATCATTTACAGCCGTGGCGACGGCATCGTCGACTGGCGTGCGGCGATCGACCGGTACAACCCACAGGCGCGTCATTTCCGGGTCGCGGGCTCGCATCTCGGCCTCGGCGTCAACCCCCTGGTCTGGCGGCGGATTGCCCGCACGCTGTCCGTCTCCCGGGCGCGCTGACCGCGTTCCGTCTGTCCGCGCGCCGCCCGAACCCGCCGAAACCGGACCCGCGCCGCCGCTTGCGCTATATACTGGGCCGAAAGCGCCGTCCTGGTTCCTGGGGGTAAGAAGCGATGAGCAAACCGGGTGAGAAACTAAGCGCGGCACCTGCGCCGACGAACGCCGACTGGCAGGCGAGGAAAACCGCCGCCATGGCGCGCGGCCAGGGCAACGCCGCTGCGATCTACGTCGATCGCGCCGTCAATGCCGAGATGTGGGACGTCGACGGCAAACGCTACATCGATTTCGCGACCGGCATCGCGGTCTGCAATACGGGCCACAGCCATCCCCGGGTCGTGGCCGCGGTCAAGGCGCAGCTCGACCGCTTCAGCCACACCTGCGTCATGGTCACGCCGTACGATTCCGCGGTGCGCCTCGCGGAGAGACTCAACCAACTCGCTCCCGGCGAAGCCGCGAAAAAAACCGTCTTCGTCACCACGGGCGCCGAGGCGGTCGAGAACACGATCAAGATCGCGCGTGCGTACACCGGGCGCCGCGGCGTTATCGCATTCAACGGCGGGTTCCACGGCCGCACGCTGCTCGCCATGGGCCTGACCGGCAAGGTCACGCCTTACAAGAACCTGTTCGGGCCGTTCCCCGGCGAGGTCTATCACGCGCCGTTCCCGATCGCCTACCACGGCATTTCGGTTGCCGACAGCCTCGCGACGCTCGACAACCTGTTCACGGCGGATATCGCGCCGACGGACGTCGCGGCAATCATCGTCGAGCCCGTGCAGGGCGAGGGCGGCTTTTACCCGGCGCCGGACGAGTTCCTGCAGGCGTTGCGCGCGCTCTGTACCGAACACGGCATCGTGCTGGTCGTCGACGAGATACAGAGCGGTTTCGGACGGACGGGCCGTTTTTTCGCAAGCGAATATGCGGGCATCGAGGCGGACCTGATTACGACGGCGAAAGGCATAGCGGGCGGTTTTCCGCTCGCCGCCGTGGTCGGCAAGGCCGACATCATGGATGCGCCGCTGCCGGGAGGGCTCGGCGGTACCTACGGCGGATCCCCGGTCGGCTGCGCAGCCGCGCTCGCGGTGCTGGACGTCATCGAGCAGGACAAGCTGGTTACGCGCGCGCTCGAGATCGGCGCGCGCTTCAAGACGCGGCTCGCGGCCCTGCGGCAGAAGCACCCGCAGGTCATCGGCGAGCTGCGCGCCGACCGCGGCGCGATGATCGGCCTCGAACTCGTCAGGGACGGACGGGCCGATGCCCCAAACGCGGACCTGACGAAGGCGCTGCTGTCCACCGCGCACGGCGAGGGCCTCGTGTTGCTGTCCTGCGGCGTGCGCGGCAACGTCGTCCGCTTCCTGCCGGCGCTCACGATTCCGGATGCGCACATCGACGAGGGCCTGGACATTTTCGAGAAATGTTTCGAACACTGCATCGCGCCCTGAACTCTTCAGTCACAATCGAGTGCCCGGTCCCGGTTCCATGCCGACGCCGGTCGCTTCGACGCGCAGCGAGCATGCGCCGTGGCTGACATTTCGACCTTTGTAAACGACCTGTCGCTGCCGCTGCGGCTCGCGTTCTTCGCGGGGCTGGCCGTGGTCACGCACGTCGTCGTGATTCTCATTCGTCAGCTCGGTGCGCGGGCGTTCTCGAGCCAGCAGGTAAAGAGCCACCAGAAGCTCCGATCGATCGCGACGCTTACGACGAGTGCGCTCGTGTTCACGCTGTATTTTCTCGCGGTGGGCTTTATCCTGCACGAGTTCGGCGTTTCGCTGACCGCGTACCTCGCGAGCGCGTCCGTCGTCGGGCTCGCAATCGGCTTCGGCTCGCAGGGCGTCGTGCAGGACGTCGTTACGGGCCTGACGTTCATTTTTTCGGACCTCATCGACGTTGGCGATCTCGTCGAGGTGTCCGGCCAGACGGGCATCGTCAAAGCCATTACGATGCGATTCGTTCAGCTCGAGAATGCGATGGGCGCGGCGGTGTTCATCCCGAATCGCACGATCAACAACGTCATCAATTATCCGCGCGGCTATATCCGCTGTATCGTGGACATCACGTTGCGCGGCAGCGATGAGCATCGCGAGGCAATCGAGGCGGCGGCTCTCCGCCTCATGGAACTCGTGCAGCAGCAGTTCCCCGGCATACTGATGACGCCGCCGTCGCGCGAAGGCCGGATCGTGTTCGATGCGGGAAAAGAAATCCTCAGGATCAAGTTTCGCATCTGGCCCAATCGCGAGAAACCGATCGAGACGTTCTACTTCCAGGAGCTGATCGCCGAGATTACGAAACTCGATCCGGACTACAAGCCATGGATGGTCGCGATCAGTTACGAGGTCGAGAAACGCAAGCCGAGGCCCACCCAGGCCTGGCCGTGGCGCCGTCGCAGCGCGGCCGGAGCGCCGCCGCCATGATGGGGACATTCCGGATTTTTCTACCGAACCGGCGCGAATCTGCCGACGAAGTCGACAGCAGGACCTTGCTGCGGCGGTGCTTCACGCTCCGCGCGGAAACTGCATCGTAACCTGCAGGCCGCCGCCGGGCCGATTGGCGGCGCGCAGGCCGCCGCCGAGCTGCTGCAGGACTCGCCTGGTGATCGCGAGTCCGATGCCCGCGCCGGGCCGGTTGGTGTCGCTGCGATAAAACGGCTCGAAGATTTTCTCGAGCGCTTCTTCGGATACGCCGGGCCCGGTGTCCGTTACCGTCACCGTGCACGGCGTGCCATCGTCGAGGGTCACGTTTACCTCGCCGCCGGCCGGCGTATTCTGGATGGCATTGCGCACGACATTTTCGATCGCACTCGCAATCGCGGCAGGATTGCCTTTCACCCGCACGTCCTGCGGCGGCGCTTTGCAGTGCAAGCGCACGTCGAGTGCGTTCGCCTCGAATTCCGCATCGGCTGCGACTTGCTCGACCACCCGGGTCAGCGCGGTGTGCTCGCTGACGTCGGGCGGCTCTTCGGCGCGGGCCAGTGACAGAACCTGCGTTGCCAGATTTTCGACGCGCTCGATTTCATAACGAATGCGATCGAGCTGTTCGGCCGCGTTCTCGGGCTTGCGTTCCAGCAGTTCCGCTGCGATTTGCAGCCGGGTCAGGGGCGCGCGCAGTTCGTGGGCGATGTTGCGGAACATCTCCCGCCGCGTCCTCGACTGGTTGTCGAGTTCTTCGGCCATGCGGTCGAACTGCGCCGCGAGTTGGCCGATCTCATCGCGGCTGTAAGCGCTCGCGCCCACCCTCGAGGCCATGTCGCCACGCGCGAGCCGCATCGCCGCGGCGGAGATTCGTGCGACCGGCTGCGTCAGCGAGCGGCTCAAGAGCCAGAAACTCAGCATGCTGATTGCCGCCGCCAGCGCCAGCACCGTCCAGCGGCCGCTGCCCGACACGAGGAAGCCGAATCGTGAGCGCGGAGCGGGCCCAGGCATTGCCAGCAGCATCCTGCCATCGTCCGTTTCGAGCAGGGACTGCCGGGGCCGCGGCGGGCGCCGCTGAAAATCGCGATGCTCGCGATGGTGCCGGGCGATCACGGAGAAGATGCGCCGTGCCCTGTTTCGTATGGGCGGAGGGAGTTCGCGCGCCAGCAAGTCCTCGCCGTTCTCATCGATCAGGTACACCGTTTGTCCGAGAGGGAAATTGTCAGCGTCACGCAGGTAGTCCTTGACGCCTTCGAGGCCCTGCGTCTGCAGAATGGTCTGCAGCAGCGCGTCGATTTCGCGCGGATCGGCGAAGGCACCCGGCGACTGTTCGTCGGCGAGCCTGAAGCTCAGCGTGATGCTGATCGTGAGGATCACGAACGTGGTGAGCCAGAAAGCGCCGAACAGTTTCCAGAAGAGGGCGCGCATGTCAATCGACCACGAGACGATAGCCGGAGCCGCGGACGCTCAGAATCTCGATCCTGTCGCCCGACTCCGCATTGCCGAGTTTACGGCGCAAGTGGCTGACGTGCGTGTCCAGCGCGCGATCGTACGGCGTGAGCTTGCGGCCGAGTGCCGTTTCGGTGAGTTGCTCGCGGCTGACGACCCGGCCCGGCACCGCGGCCAGCGCCGTGAGGATTCGAATCTCCGCGCCGGTCAGCGGCAGCGCGGCACCGCCGCACTGTGCGCGCTCTTTCGTCGGCTCGATCGTCAGGGGACCGGCGTGGATCGCGGCTGCGCCCGGCGCTGGCTCGGCGGTGCGCCGCAGGATCGCCTTGATGCGCAGGACGAGTTCGCGGGGCGCGAACGGCTTGGCGAGGTAGTCGTCCGCGCCGGCCTCGAGACCGAGGATGCGATCGTCGTCCTCGCCCATCGCGGTAAGCATGAGCACGGGCACCGTGGACTTCTCGCGCAACCTGCGCAATGTCGTAATGCCGTCATCGCCGGGCATCATGACGTCGAGCACAACGAGCTGCGGTGCGAGCGCTCTCTCCCGTTGCAGCGCGTCGGCGCCGTTGTTCGCGACCGAACACTCGAAGCCCTCCGTCTCGAGCAGCTCCGAGAGCATGCCGGTGAGCGCACGATCGTCGTCGACGATGAGGATTTTTCCTGGCGCGGCCATGCACGCATCTTATACAAGCAAACGGACCCCGGCTTGCCCGGCGGGGCCGTTGAACGGCTTTGAGTCTTAAGATTTGTCGAGCCGCGCCGAGACAACGCCGTTCTTGAGGAAACTTATGATTCGGCGGGCAGGCCATCTGGCAAGATTCGTCGCAGGTAGACGACCGATTTCTCGAGAGGAGACCAACATGAAGCTTAAGATGATCACTGCAATTGCAGCCTTCGCGGCGCTCGGGGCGACGGCCGCACAGGCTGGTAAGGGCATGGCCGATGCCGACGCGGACGGCGATGGGTTCGTATCGCTTGCCGAGTTCAAGGCTGCGCACAACGAGCGCATCGAGCGGCACTTCGCGCGGGTGGATGCGAACGCCGACGGACTGCTCAGCGACGATGAGATGGCAGCCGCGCACGACGCGCGCCGCGGCGAGCATGGCCCGATGCGGCATCGCATGCACCGCGGGGAGCTGGATCGCGAGAGAGCCCTCGAGCGTCTCGATGCCGACGGCAGCGGCGGCGTGTCATTTGACGAATTCGACGGCAGGCGCTTCGGTCCGGATGCCGCGACGTTCCAGGCTGCGGACGGCGATGGTAACGGCGAACTCGACGCCGCCGAGCTCGAGGCGATGATGAAAGCGCGCCGGGCGGAGCGCCGCGCGGCGGATCGCGACCGCGAAGGCTAGGAGGACCGCATACTGCGTAACCCGAGGCCCCGCTCGGAACGGGGCCTCGCGTTATCGGCGCAGGTCCTCCGGCCTGCCCCTTGC
>JBFISV010000107.1:0-7790 GCA_041608415.1 Woeseiaceae bacterium | reverse complement strand
CGGCGTTCCAGCAGGAACTTCATGGACTCCGGAATCAGGAGCCACGCGAGTGCCGCCATCGTCAATGTCGCGCCGCCGCCGGCGATGAACATACCGCGCCAGCCGTGTTCGGGCATCACGACGCCAGCGACCACGGACGTGAACATCGCGCCGAGCGGATAACCGGACGTGACGAGCGCGACCGACAATGCGCGATATTTCTCGGGGCTGTATTCGGCGGCGAGCGTCGCCTGGGACGCAAGCATCGCCCCTGCACCGATGCCACTGAGAAAGCGCAAGCCGATGAATTCGACCAGGGTGTCCGCCCAGGCCGTGAGCAGAACGGACACCCCGACCAACGTGATGCTGACGATGATCGTGCGGCGCCGGCCGATCAGGTCCGACACCGGCGCGAGAAACATGGCGCCGGCCATCATGCCGGCGAGCGCGAAACTGAAGATCCAGCCCAGCTTGTCGGCCGTCAGTGAAAGCTCGTTTGCGACCGCGCCCGCGACCACGGCCATCGCCGTGATGTCGAATCCGTCGAGCATGTTGAAGAACATGCACAGGCCGATGACCAGCAGTTGCGGCCCGCTGACCGCGCCGTTATCGATGATCTCGGCAACGAGGCGGTCGCTACCTGCGTTTTCGACGTTTGTCGCCATCAGGAAAAAACCGTTTCGGGCCGTGTCACCTGGCAATACTCACAGGGCGTCGCAGGCTACAACGCCTGGTACGCCATGCGCAACGACGCTGCGAGCAGGAACAGGCCGAACAGGACACTGAGCCGGCCCCTCGTCGTGGCGTGCGCAAGCCTCGCGCCCCAGGGTGCGCACAGCACGGCGGTGGGCGTGATCAGTGCGAAACCGAACAGGTTGACGTAGCCGAAGCTGCCCCGGGGCAGCATCGCATTGCCCCATCCCGTGACAACGTAGCCGATCGCGGCGGGCACGGCGATAACGAAGCCGAACAGCGCCGACGTACCCACCGCAACGTGAATCGGCCTGTTGAACACCGTCAGCGCCGGCACCGTCATGCTGCCGCCGCCAATACCCATCAACGTCGACACGGCGCCGATGCCGAACGGCAGCAGCGAGATCGCCGCATTGTCGGGCACCTCCCGGCGCAAGGACTTCTCGCCGAATCGCACGATCATGTTGATGGCAAGGAGCAAGGCGATCGCGGCAAAAATCCCGGACAGCACTCGTCCGCTCACGAAGGCCGAGAATACGACGCCGGCCACGGCGCCGAAAAGGATGAACGGCGCCCAGGTCCGCACGATGTCAGGATCGATTGCCTGCTTGCGTCGGTGCGCGAGCGCGGACGAGATCGACGTCGGCACGATCGTCGCGAGCGAAGTGCCGACCGCAATATGCATTCGCACGGCGGAATCCACGCCGTACGCCGCGAGTGCAGCCTCGAGCACGGGCACGACCACGATACCGCCGCCGACGCCGAGCAGCCCGGCGATGACGCCGCCCGCCACCCCCGTCAGCAGCATCGCGATGATCAGACCTGTAATTTCGATGACACCTGCCCCTTAAAGAGACGCACGACCCGTCAGCCGTCCGTCGATGTCAACACGGCGTGCAGGCTCCGCTAATGAACGGCGAAAAATAGCATGTGTAACAAGTCGACCCCAACTGCGCGCACACCCGCAGAGTCGCTAGGCGGGCCTGTCGCCCTGCCTGCCGTCGAACACGCGGCCGAGACGGACGCCGACCCAGGCCCATAGCGCCGCGATCGCGGAGCCGATCGCGGCGACCGCCGCAAGCCCGAGCCCGATTTTGTCGGTGAGAACCGCGAACAACATACTTGTCAACCAGTCGCCGCCGCGATACACGACGATATCGATGACCGGCTTGGTCTTGAAGCGATCCTCCTTGCTGACGTGCGTGTACAGCATTTCGCGCGCCGGTCTGGTGAGCCCGTAATTGCCGCCGCGGCGCAGCACCTGCAGAGCGAGCAGCACCGTGAGCGCCGGTGCGAAAGCGAGTACCAGCAGGCCGATTCCGACGAGTGCGGGCATCAGCGCGAGTCCGACGGGCATGCCGAGTTTCTCGACGATTCGGCCCGTCAGGAAAAATCCCAGCCCGAAGGTCAGCACATTGACGATCCAGTCGATACTGCCGAGGATGGTCGCACGCTCCTCGCGCGAGAATTCCGCGAGCAGGTTCTTCTGCTCGAAGTAGACGAACGAGTTGATGAAAACGTACAGGAGAATGAATACGCCGATGCCGAGCAAATAGGGATTCGAGACAAACGCCCTGAAGCCGTGCCACCAGTAGCCACGCATCGCGACCTGGTCCGCGTCGATAGTGAGATCCGCGTTGCCGAGCTCGGTGACTTTGAGATGGTACAGGTAGAACACGAGCGGGATGACGAGCAGCAGCACGGTTGCCGCGATCAGCATGAGATTGTCCGTGCCGAGCGTTGCGGCGAACAACGTCGGGATGCCCGGGCCCAAGATCGCGCCTGCGCTTGCGCCCGCGCCGATGATGCCGAACAGCCGTCTCGCCTGCGCCTTGCTGAACGTATCCGCCATCAGCGTCCAGAACACGGATACGTTGAACAACGCGAAGACGCTGACCCACAGGTAAAACAGCTTGTCGAGCAGCACGCGATCGGGGATCGCCGCGACGCCGAGGTAAAAAGCAAGAAACGCGAGTGCGAAAAAGCCGTACATGACGGGAACGATGTGCCGCACGCGAATGCGGGACACGGCATAGCCGTACGTGGCGACGATGCCCGCACTGACGAGGAAATTGACGAACCACAAAAAGCTCACCTCGGAATCCGTCCAGTCGCTCGCCATCGCGTC
Organism: Woeseiaceae bacterium; assembly: GCA_041608415.1. Lineage (GTDB taxonomy): Bacteria > Pseudomonadota > Gammaproteobacteria > Steroidobacterales > Woeseiaceae > UBA1847. The sequence continues at coordinate 4,990 of JBFISV010000107.1, read as the reverse complement.
ACGCACCGGCCGCAAGATGTAGTACGAGGCCATGAGCATGAAGACGAACAGCGCGGCGACCAAGGTCGCTCTGAGCTCGTTCGATTCGACTTTCGAGAGCGCCCTCGCGAGCCTCGCGGCGATGCCCGCACGATCGTCAGTCATGGCCTGTCACCGTCGGCAACGGTGTCGCCGAACGAACTTGGGAAACGAGCGGCTAGGGCTGGAACCGGAATCGCGGGACTCACGCCCATCCACCGGCCGGATGACTTCTGCAAACTCACTCGATGCCTTCGGGCCGCGACGGGCCGGGTTCGCGATGGCCCAACGCTACACGAAAATCCCGGCGGCCGCAGGCCCGCGTGTGATTCGTTCCCGGGAATCCGCTACAGTGTCGCGCAGGCTGTCGGGAGGATAATCGCATGCACCATCCGGTTCGCAAACTGGCATTAAAAATAGTCGCGGCTTCGGGCCTCGCTCTCGCGGCGCCCGCCCCCGCCGAAGTCAGCCTGATATACGCCGGCGAACTTCTCGCGATCCCGGGCGAGAGGACGCGAATGCAGCAAACCATCGTCATCGACGACAATCGCATCAGGGAAGTTCGCAGCGGCTTCGCGGACGCCGGCGCGTTCGGCCCGGACACGCGGATCATCGATCTGCGCGATCGCTTCGTGCTGCCGGGCCTCATGGATATGCACGTGCACCTGCAGGGCGAGCTCGGGCCGGACAACGACCGGGACAAGCTCAAGATGTCGCCGCAGCTGATCCAGATGCGCAGTGCGCATTTTGCCATGAAGACGCTGCTGGCCGGCTTCACGACGGTGCGGGACGTGGGTTCGTCGCCGCAGGAAATGTACGCCCTGCGCGACGCCATCGAAAGAGGCTGGATCGACGGCCCGCGCATCGTCGCCGCCGGCGGCGTCGGCATCACGGGCGGGCATGCCGACATCAGCGGCGTGCAGCCCGAACTCATGGAGTACTGGACATCGGCAAACATCTGCGACGGGCCGTACGATTGCCGTCGCGCGACGCGCAATGCGGTCAAGTACGGCGCCGACCTGATCAAAATCACGTCAACCGGCGGCGTGCTGACCGATCGCGCGACCGGAACCGGTCAACAGATGGAAACGGATGAGCTTCGCGAAGTCGTTCTCGCGGCTGCCCGCATGGGCCGCAAGGTCGCCTCGCATGCGCACCACGAAGACGGCATCGTCGCGGCGCTCGAAGCCGGCGTAGCCAGCATCGAACACGGTTCGTACACGGGGCCGCGCGCGATCCGCCTGTTCCGGGAAACCGGCGCCTACCTGGTGCCGACGCTGCTCGCCGGCAAAACGGTCGCGACGATGGCCGTCGAATCGGATTTCATGAGCGACGCGATACGCGCCAAGGCGATCCGTGTCGGCAACGACATGGCCGGGAGTTTCGCTGCGGCTCACAAAGCCGGTGTGAACGTCGCCTACGGCACGGACAGCGGCGTCTCGGCGCACGGCGACAATGCCAGGGAAGCCGTATTGATGGTCGAAGCGGGCATGTCGGAAATGGACGTCATCGTCTCTGCCACAATCAATGCGGCCGACCTCATCGACATGAGCGACGAGATCGGGACGATCGCGGCGGGCAAGCGCGCGGACATCATTGCGCTCGAGCGGTCGCCGCTGCAGAGCATAGACGCACTGCTCGACGTCGGCTTCGTCATGCGCGACGGTAAGGTGTACAAACGACGCTGATCGGTGTCAGCCGGGCCGGGATCCCGGTTCGAGCCGCGTCCGGACGCTCCAGAGCTCGGGGAAAAACTGCAGGTCGAGCGCCTTTTTCAAAAACGCGACGCCGCTGGTCCCGCCCGTGCCGCGGCGGTAACCGATGATTCGCTCGACCGTTTTCATGTGACTGAAGCGCCACATCTGGAACTCCCACTCGAGATCGACGAGCTTTTCGGCCAGTTCGTAAAGATCCCAGTTTTCGTCGGTGGACGAATACACTTTCTCCCAGGCCGCCTCGACCTCATCCGACGGCGCGTACGGCACGGACCAGTCGCGTTGCAGGCAGGTCCGCGGAATAGCGAATCCGCGGCGCGCCAGCAGCTGCAGGCAAAGATCGTAGAAACTCGGCGCGTTCAAAACCGCCCGGAGCTGTTGGTAATGTGTCGGATTATTGCGGTGGACCTCCAGCAAATCGGCGTTCTTGTTGCCGAGCGCATACTCGATCTCGCGATACTGAAACGACTGGAAGCCGGAACTTTGCCCGAGTTCGTCGCGAAAACTGAGGTAGTCGGAAGGCGTCATCGTCGACAACACGGACCAGCTCTGTCGCAGTTGCCCTTGTATGCGCGACACGCGCGACAACATCTTGAACGTTGCATCGAGATTGTCGTGCGCGACCGCGCGCATCGCGGCACGAATCTCGTGGATGCACAGCTTCATCCAGAGTTCCGAGGCCTGGTGAATGATGATGAACATCATTTCATCGTGTGCGTCGGTGCGTAACTTTTGACAATCGAGGAGCTGGTCCAGCGACAGGTACGCGCCGTAGGTAATGTCCTGGTCCCAGTGGATGTCCTCCGTGCCGACATCGCGCGGATCATTACCCCGTATATCGTCCTTGCTCATGTTCAAAGGCTGCTGTACAGCACGGCGACGATGGCCAGCGGCGCGACGATGCGAATCATCCACAACCAGGCGCGAAACAGGAGCGGGCTGCCGAACGACAATTCGTCCGCGAGCGACTCGGGGTGCAGGCGCCAGCCCACGAACAGGGCGATGAGAATGCCGCCGAGCGGCATCAGCAGGTTCGCCGTGAAGTAGTCGATCAGGTCGTAAACCGTCTTGCCGGCGAACACGTCGAGGAAGCCGAGCGGCGCAATACCGGCCCAGGCGTTGAACGACAGCACGCTCATGAGCCCGATGAGCCATGCCAGCGACCCGAACAGCAGGCAGCCGTTGCGCCTCGACATTTTCCACTTGTCCTCCGAGTAGGCGACGATCGGCTCGATGATCGCGATGATCGACGTGACGGCCGCGAATGCCAGCAGCAGGAAGAACAATGCGCCGAATATCGCGCCGCCCGCCATACCGGCAAACGCGGTCGGCAGGCTGCGGAAAATCAGGCCGGGTCCCGATGCGGGATCCAGGCCGTTCGCAAACACCAGCGGAAAGATCATCAGGCCCGCCAATAGCGCCACGAGCGTGTCGGCACCCGCGATAATGACGGCCGATTTGGTCAGCGACACGTTCTTCGGCACGTAGGCGCCGTAGGCCATCATGAGCCCCATCGCCACACCGATCGAGAAAAACGCCTGGCCAATCGCGTTGAGAACGACCGTGCCATCGATCTTGCTGAAGTCCGTACCGAACAGGAAATCCAGCGCCGCCTTGAAGTCGCCTTCGATCGCCGCATAGCCGATCATGACGAGCAGCATGACGAACAATGCGGGCATCAGTATCGATACGGCCCGCTCGATTCCGCCCTGCAATCCTCGGCCGACGATGAACAGCGCAATGACGATAAAAATGCTGTGCCACAGGGTCATGGTCATCGGGTTTGCCAGCAGCGCCTCGAACTGCTGCGGCACGTCGCCGGGCGCGGCGCCACCGAATCCGTTCAGCGCTTTGCCGATGTAGGCGAGCGTCCAGCCGGCGATGACGCTGTAATAGGTGGCGATGAGGAAGCCGACGATGACGCCCATCCAGCCGACGACCGACCAGTTTTTCGACCGCCCCGCCGATTCGGCGACTGATGCCATCGCCAGTGGCGGGCTGTGGTGGCCGCGGCGGCCAATCAGCAGTTCGGCTATGAGGATCGGAATCGCCACGAAAATGACACAGACGAGATAGATGATCACGAACGCGCCGCCGCCGCTGACGCCGACGACGTAGGGAAATTTCCAGATGTTGCCGAGGCCGACGGCCGCACCGACCGCCGCAAGTACGAAGGTGTATCCCGACGACCAGGATTGGGTGCTGTCACCCGTTGTAGTCAGTGCCATTCGAAGTCCCTCTGCCGCCATTGTGCGGCTTCAATTGTTTGTCGGCAAATCTGTAGCGCGTCGGGGCCACATTCTGGCGTGAATTCCGGCGCCACGCCATCGGCTGCGAGCACCGGACCGGCCGACGAGCATGAACAGGACCGGCACGAAGCAGGCGATTGCAATCGGGAAAATTCAGCACTCCGGAATGCGGCCACACACTACCAAATCGTCCACGGCACGCCGCCGATTCATGGCCCTGACCCTGCGCGTCGAGCAACGGCGTGCGTGCGCAAGGACGACGGATCGGTACAGGCGGCCCGGGCGGCCCGCCCCGGGCTCCGCTCGCCACTCGCGATCCCCGTTCGCGGGCAGCGCCGGAGCGGTCGCGGGAGAGTTCCAATTGAGCCCGCTGTTTCGTTATCAAAGCCCTTGACATCGGGCCGATTCGGCAGATACTTCATCGCAGGAACGACTTTTTCAGCGGTCGCCGACGATGACGACAAGCGGGTTTCCAGCCTGCGACCACGGCCCCGATGCCGTGCCGCCCGCCGTGCTTCGCGAACCCGGCACGGCACGCCGAAGCTCCGGCGTACAGGCTGCGCGAGGTTCGCGCGCTATGCGACCGGCCGTTCCGATCCACCCCATACCGTTGAACGCCCCGAGCAAACGATGCGCGGAGGCATGCGCTCCGCCGTTCCTTCCCGGGGCGCTGCGTGCACGAGCGATCTGGTGAGTATCATGGTGAGAATCATTTAGGGAGTAGAACCATGCGCCCGTATTATGACGACCCGGACGAGTTTGATTTCTCCGACAGCATGGCGGTCAACCGCATCCGCCGCGAACAACAGCGCGAAGAGCGCCGCTCAATGAACCGTCGTTTCCATAGCCGCTCGAGCGGCACCCGCTACGACGAATGCGAAGATCTCTACGAATACGACCGTTACGACGACGACATCGGTTTCGACCGCAGCCGCAAGGAAGATTTCGACCACCGACCCCGTCCCGGAAGAGACCATTAGCGCGCGGCCGCGCTCGCACGCGAGCGCG
>JBFISV010000106.1:0-7795 GCA_041608415.1 Woeseiaceae bacterium | reverse complement strand
TGTCAGCTCCTAAAGGTCGTCGCGCGCCGGGCCGGATACGTGCTCAATACTTCATTTCGCGCGCCGGGGCACCGCCAGGCTTTAAATTTGAGAAAGCCGCAGCTCAACGAGTTGCGGCTTTTTTTTGGGTCACACTATTCAAATAAAAGGGATCGGATGCAGTGTCGATGCCTTTTTTAAAGGGAAGAATCGGCACGTCGAGTCCGGTGAAATCGAATCCGATCCCTTTGCAGGATCGTTGTTCGTCTGCACGCGTAGGAACGCGCGACCAGATAAATCATCGAACACCCGCGTGGAGTTCGATTCGCACAGTTGCACGGACACACGCGCTCCATCGTTTCACTGGCGTTCTGACGAAGCGACCGGTAGCCTTGTCGCCCAACAGTCGCCGTACCATTTCCTGATGCACCGGATCCTGGCGCGCGACCCTAGTTCCCACCTATCTACTAATAAGGATAAATACGAATGAAAATATCTTTTCGCGCACTGATCAGTCTCGTCGCAATTGCTTTCGTCACGATGTCGCCCGCACAGGCGGACGACCGTGTTTACAAGGACGGAGGCTCCGTGTGGACTGTTGGCTTCATTGAGACCAAGCCGGGCCACTTCGATGACTACATCGCGAACCTGAATCAAATCTGGCGTCGCTACCTCGATGAGCAGAAGAAAGACGGTGACGTGTTGTCCTACAAAATGATCCCTATCGCGTTCCCTCGTGACGGTGAGCCGAACCTCATGCTTATGGTCGAATACAAGAACTGGGCCGCTTTCGACCGCGGTAACGACTACTTCGACAAGCTGGCGGCAAAGCTGCAGGGCGGCGTGGACCAGGCAACGAAGTCGAACATCGATCGCGAGGAAATTCGCAAACTGCGCGGTGGCTTCGTGGGCCAGGAAATATCCTTCAAGAAATAACGAGTTCGGGCCCGGGCGGCCGTACGGTCGCCCGGCGCTCTCGCATGTTCGTCACGGGCCGCGTGCACACGCCGCGATCCGGCCACGCCTGCCGGCGTGAAGCGCGAGCCGTCTCTGCGTCAAACTAACGGGGGACAGCCACACCGATCGCCGAGACCGTAGTCGGCATCAGCAGACGAACGTCAAATTCCCGGGAGAGTCTGCCCGATTCTAATTGTGTACACTGGACGCCGACTTCCGCGAAACGGATGAGAGGGTCCCATGGCAAGCCCGACAACCTCCGAAAGCTGGTCCGGCCGGCTCGCATTCATTCTCGCCTCTATCGGCGCCGCCGTCGGCCTCGGCAACATCTGGAAGTTCCCTTACACCATGGGCTCGAGCGGCGGCAGCGCGTTCGTGCTGATTTACGTAATCGCGATCCTGCTTGTCGCAACGCCGATCATGCTGGCCGAGATGATCATCGGCCGCTCGGCCCACCAGAGCGCGCCGTCGGCGCTCAGGACGCTCGCCGAGCGCCGCGGCAGCAGCGGGCGGTGGGCGCTGCTCGGCTGGATGGGTCTGTTCGCGCTGTTTCTGATCCTGAGTTTCTACAGCGTCATCGCGGGCTGGACTGCCGCCTACCTCGTCAAGGCCGCTTCGGGTTCGATGAGCGGTCTCACGCCCGAGGAAGTCGGCCGCGACTTCGGCGATTTCCTGCATGCCCCGGGACCGATGATATTCTGGCAGTTCGCGTTCATCGCGGCGACCGTCTACGTCGTCTCGCGCGGCGTCCGCATCGGCCTCGAAAAACTCGTGCGCGTTCTGATGCCTGCGCTGTTCATTACGCTCGTCGCGCTCGTCATCAACTCGGCGTTCGTCGGCGATTTCTCGACCGCAATCGACTTTCTGTTCGCGGCCGACCTGAGCAAGATCACGCCCGTGGTGGTACTCGCGGCGGTCGGCCAGGCCTTCTTCTCGGTCAACGTCGGCGTCGGTGCCGTACTCACGTATTCGGCGTACCTGCCGAAAGACGTCAACCTGTTTCGGTCCGCGATCTTCATCGCGCTCGGCGACACGCTCGTCGCGCTGCTCGCGGGCCTTGCGATCTTCCCCATCGTGTTCGCCAACGGCCTCGACCCGGCGGAAGGCCCGGGCCTGATCTTCGTCACGCTGTCAACGGCGTTCGCCAAAATGCCGGCCGGTTCGGTCATCGGCACCGCGTTTTTCGCGATGATCATATTTGCCGCCCTGACGTCGTCGATCTCGATGCTCGAGGGCATGACGGCGCGCGCCAACGAAGTTCACGGGCTCGGGCGCACGAGAGCGGCGGCGCTGATCGGTGCCGGCGCGTTCCTCGTCGGGCTGATCACGGTGTTCTCGTTCTCGACCTGGGAAAACACCTATCCGCTCGGCAACTTCGCGGTATTCGCCGACAAGACGCCGTTCGACCTCATCGACTACCTCGCGTCGAACGTCCTGATGCCGCTGGGCGGCATGCTGTATGCGCTGTTCGCGGGCTGGTGGATGTCGCGCGAGGATACGCTCGCCGAAATCGGCATCGGCGACGGCGCGGTCTTCAAGCTGTGGCTGCTGCTCGTGCGCATCGTCGCGCCGCTCGCGGTCGCCGTCGTATTCGTCGCCAACCTGGGCTGATCGGGCGAGCAGCCCCCTGACCGGTTCCCCTAGCCGTGCATGTGCTGGCTCGCCGCGAGCGCGGCCGCGCTGGCACCGGCCACTGACCAGCCACCGTCGACGGGCATCACGATGCCGCTGACGTAGGCCGCGGCGTCCGACGACAGGAACATCGCCGCGTCGCCGATTTCGCCCGCCGTCCCGAAGCGCTGCAGCGGCACGCTCTTCTTGTAATGCTCGGCGACTTTCTCGTTCGGCGCGAGCCGGCGCATGCCCTCCGTGTCGGCGATGGGCCCGGGCGCGATGCTGTTGACGCGCACGCCGGCCGCGCCCCACTCGAGCGCGAGCGTCCGCGTCAGCATGTCGACGCCGGCCTTGGCGGCGCAGACGTGACTCTGCATCGGCATGGCGATGAACGCCTGCGGCGCCGAGATGTTGATCACCGACGCGCCGGGCTTCGAGAGGAAAGGGTAAGCCGACTTCAGCACGTGAAACGATCCCAGCAGGTCGATGTCCACGACCGACTTGAAGCCGTTCGCCGACATGTCGTTCGCGAATGCCGGAAAATTACCGGCCGCGCCGGACACGAGTATGTTGATTTCGCCGGCATCCTCGGCGTGCTTGTCGAGCGCGCCGCACACGGCCTCGACGTCGCGCACATCGAGCGCGTAGCCGTGCGAGGTGCTGCCCATCCCGGCCAGCTCCCTGACCGCCGCGTCCACTTTTTCCTGCGAGCGGCTCGCGACGGAGACGTCCGCGCCGGCGGCGGCGAAGCGCTTGGCGATGCCGAGATTGATACCGCTGGTGCCGCCGAACACGAACACCCGTTTGCCGGAGAAATCGAATGATGCCTGCATGTTGTTTTCCTGTTTGTTATGAAATGTGCTCGGATCGCACGCGCGTAGTCTCAAACAATCATTGTAACGGATTCGCGCGCTACAGCGCAGCCAGCGAGCGATCCAGCGCGGCAATGAATCGATCGACGTGCTCGCGTTCGAAAGCGAGGCACGGCCTGAGCTTCAGGATGTTTGCATCGCGCCCCTCGCTGCCGACGAGCACCCTGTTTCGTCGCATGAGTTCGAGCAGCCGGCGGGTTTCTGTACGCGCGGGCGTGCGCTCGCCGCGATCCGTCACGAACTCGACGCCCGTGATCATGCCGTGCCCGCGCACGTCGCCGATCAGCGCATGCCGCGACGCCAGCGCGCGCAGTTCGTCGCGCAGGTACGCGCCGACGCGGCGACCGTTCTCGATGAGATCTTCGTTTTCGATGACGTCGAGCACGGCGTTGCCGGCCGCGCACGCGACCGTGTTGCCGCCGAACGTACTGAACAGGTGCACCTCGTCGATGAAACGGTTGAGAATCTCCTGCGTGGTGACGACCACGCCGAGCGGGTGGCCGTTGCCGACCGGTTTGCCCATCGTCACGATGTCGGCGCGCGCGCCGTGGTGCTCGTGGCCCCACCATTGGCCCATGCGGCCGAACCCGGACTGCACCTCGTCGCAGATCATGAGTCCGCCGGCCGCGCGCACGCGGGTTTCGACGGCTCGCAGGTAGCCGTCCGGCACGCTCGGCACGCCGCTCGAGCACAGCGCCGAATCGATCATGAATGCGGCGGTGCCGTGACCGGACGCATCGAGCTCGGCGATCGCACGGTCGGCATCGGCCGCGTATTTTTCGGCGAGGTCCGGCTCGCCCGCGCGCCACGGCCCGCGGTACGGGTCGGGGACGACCAGGCCTTTGAGAAACGGCGGCAGCGCCACGTCGGGATGCCCCGGCGAAAAACGGCGCATGACGTCCGTGACGCCGTGATACGCGTCCTCCATGACGATCGCGCCCTGCCTGCCCGTGACCAGCCTCGCCATCTGCCATGCGACGTCGTTCGCTTCGCTGCCCGAGTTGACGAACAGGCAGGCCGTGAGCTGCGGTGCCAGCTTCGCCGTGAGGCGGTCGGCGTATTCGAGTGCGACGCTGTACAGGTAACGTGTATTGGTATTGAGCGCGGCCGCCTGCCGGGCGATCGCCCGCGTCACGTGCGGGTGGCAGTGGCCCACCTGCGGCACGTTGTTGTAGCAGTCGAGGTAGGCGTGACCGTCGGTCGCGTACAGCCACGGACCGCGCGCTCGCTCGAAGTGCATCGGCCGCTCGTAAAAATGGGTCGCGTGTTTTCCCATGCGCCGTGCGCGCGTGGCGATGAGGCGATCTTCCTCGTCGAGCGCCGCTGCATCTTCCGGAAGGCGCGGGCAGTAGACGGGAAAGCGGCACGCGCGCCTGAGCCCGCGCTCGAACGCATCGCGTCCGACCGCGCGCAATGCATGCAGCCTCGCGATCGCATGCGCGGGCGACTCGGGGTGCAGGTCGCGCTCGGGAAAACCTTGCCGCCGTGCCGCCGCGATGACGGCCGCCATCGCGTTGCGCAGGCAGACGAGGTCGTAGAGGATTTCCATGTCGGCCTCTTCGAGCGGCATGGCGCTGTCGTAGCCCGCGGCAACCTCGTACATCGCCGCCACGAGCGTATCGCCGAACGACTCGTTGCCGTCGAACGTCTCCCCGGCGCCCGCAATGCCGTCACAGGCGATCGCGACTTCCGCGGCGAGCGCGCCGAACGTGAGATCGCCGAAATCGATGATGCCCGTCACGCCTGCCGCGGCCGCCCCGGCCGCCACGAGCACGTTGTCCGCGTTCGCGTCGTGATGGAGTAGTTGTCTCCTGAGCGCAGGCAGCGCCGGAAGAACCTTATCAGCCGCGCGTTCGAAGACGGATTCGACGGCGAGCCGGTCGGCGCCGTCCGCGATGACGGCCGTGAGCTCACGAAATCGCAGGCAGGCCGCGAAATCCCAGGCGTGCTCGTGTGCCGCCGCCGGGTGGAAAAACCCCTGCAACGCACGGTCGAGCCGGCCGATCGCCGCGCCGATCTCGCGGCGCGCGGCCGACGTCGGTACGCGCCCGGATTGCGCCAACGGTGCTCCCGGCTGCCAGGACAGCGCGTGCACGGCATGCCGGTCGCCGTTAGCGAATGTGACAGAGCGGTGATCGCGCCCCTCGAGGTCGGCGATCACTCTCGGCACGGGCAAGCCCGGGTCGGCCGATTCGATGTGCCGGAGCGCCGCGGTCTGCAGGTCGACGATGTCTTCGGCCTGTTCGCGGTTCGAGATCTTGAGCACGATTCGTGCGGGCGTGCCGGGCGCCTCGACGTCGACGCGGACGGCCTGGTCGCGCTCCGAGCGCAGGTGACGGATCTCGCCGCGCACGCCGTACACGGTTTCGAGCACGTGCAGGAGTTCCGCGGCGCCATGCTGCGGCTGATTCGGGTCGAGGAAGCGCATGTCGGGCATGGCGGAACTCATGCCGGCGTCCGTACCCGATGCAAAAACGTGGCGGTGGGGACTTGCATTGCACGACAGTAACCCGAAAATAGCCGCGCATGAATCGCTTCGGGCGCAATTGTGATGACCTCGCCGCGGCGCACGCCAGAAAAATCGCCGCGGCCCGGCCATGAGAATCCTGCTGCTCGGGCACGACGACCTTGCGAGCCTGTACGCTCTCGATCGCCTGCTCGGCCGTCTCGCCCCGCACGAGCTCGAGGTCATGCTGTCGGGACCGCTCGCGGGGCCCTCATCCGGGGCGCTCGCGCGGCTGGCCCGCATCGACGCCGGTCTCTGCCGGCAATTTCTCGAGACGGCGGACCCGCGGCTCGCTCGCGCACGGGCGCTGCCGCGGCCGAACGCGGCGGAGGGCGTCGACGCCTTGCGCGAGCTCGATCCGCACCTGGTCGTATCCGTGCGCTATCGCCGCATTCTGCGCGAGCCGGCGATCCGCATCCCGCGTCACGGCGTCGTCAACCTGCACTCGGGCCTGCTGCCGGACTATAAAGGGGTCATGGCCACGTTCTGGGCCATGCTCAACGACGAGCCCGAGATCGGCTGCACGCTGCACCGGATCGTCGACAGCGGCATCGATACGGGACCCGTACTCGACGACTGCCGCCGGCCGACGGATTTCCGCAAAAGCTACCTCGCGAATGTGCTGGGCCTGTACGGTGCGGGCTGCGAGCGCGTCGTCGCGGCAATTGCGGCAATTGCGGAGGCCGCGGCGCCGGCCTCGGGCACGCCGCCGCTGCGCGGAATTCCCCAGGATCCGGCCGCCGGCCGCTACTACTCGACCCCCGACGCGCAGGACGTGGAACGCTTCCTCGCCAGGGGCCTGGTGCTGGTCGACGGAGGCGAACTCGAGGGACTCGACGGCGCCTGAAGCCGCGCCAGAGACGCCTTCGGCACGGGGCGCGTTCAAAATACGGCAAACTCCGGCGAAACCGGGCCTCGGCGGACGCGTGTAGTTCTTTCGCAACACTTGAGTTTGGCCGTAATCCGCGTATCATCGGCGCGACGTTTACGGAACAAATGCGGATACGCCGCGTCTGTTTTTTATAAGAACTAAAGCGTTAGATGAGCAGGAGAAAAAACGTGGATAGCAGATTTACCAAGTGCACAGGGGCATTGCTCGCGCTGGCGGTACCGCTAACTGTGGCAGTCCCGCAACAGTCATTGGCACAGGAAGACGCCATCGAGGAAATCGTCACGACCGGAACCCGTCGTGCGGCGCGCTCGGTGACCGATTCGGCCGTGCCGATCGACGTCATCAGCGGCGAAGACTTCGTCAACCAGGGCGCGACCGACATGGACTCCCTCTTGCGTGGCGCGATTCCTTCATACAACGTCAACGCGCAGCCGATCAGCGACGCGGCGACGATCGTTCGTCCCGCCAACCTGCGCGGCCTGTCTCCGGACAGCACGCTCGTGCTCGTCAACGGCAAGCGACTGCATCGCTCGGCCGTCATCGCGTTCCTCGGCGGCGGTATCGCCGACGGTTCGCAGGGACCCGATCTCGCGAATATTCCCGGCATCTCGTTGAAGCAGGTCGAAGTGCTGCGTGACGGCGCCTCGGCCCAGTACGGCTCCGACGCCATAGCAGGCGTCATCAACTTCGTGCTCAAGGACAACCCCGAAGGCCTGGAAGTCGAGGCCAAGTGGGGCGAGAACTTCGAAGGCGACGGCGAAAACACGACGCTCGCATTCAACTGGGGCCTGCCGCTGACCAGCGACGGCTACTTCAACGTGAGCGGCGAGTGGCACGAGGCCGATCCGACGAGCCGCAGCATCCAGCGCGGCGACGCGGCAGCGTTGATCGCCGCGGGCAACACGGCCGTACGGCAGCCGGCGGCGCAAATCTGGGGAAGCCCCGAGATTCGCGACGACTTCAAGCTGTGGGGTA
>JBFISV010000105.1:0-7817 GCA_041608415.1 Woeseiaceae bacterium | reverse complement strand
GCGGAACAGGATTCGTTCGCGAACGGACTCCTGGACCATCCGCATTATACGCGGCCCGACAATGTCGACGGACGGGAAGTCCCGGCCGTGTTGCTGTCGGGCGATCATGCCGAGATCGCGCGCTGGCGTTACAAGCAGGCACTGGGCCGGAGCTTTCTGCGACGGCCCGACCTCGTGAGGAAAATGAAGCTGGATGACGAGCAACAGACGTTGCTCGATGAATTTTTGAAAGAATGCGGTGCACTAACATGAGCAAACTAATCGAAGCGATCGAACGCGAACAAATGCATAAGGAAATCCCGGAATTCTCCCCCGGGGACACGGTCGTCGTTCAGGTCAAGGTCAAAGAGGGCGAGCGAGAGCGCCTGCAGGCATTCGAAGGCGTCGTCATCGCCAAGCGCAATCGCGGCCTGAATTCGTCGTTCACGGTACGCAAGGTGTCGCATGGCGAGGGCGTCGAGCGCGTCTTCCAGACGTACAGCCCCACGGTCGATTCCGTCAAGATCAAGCGCCGCGGCGACGTTCGCCGCGCGAAACTCTATTACCTGCGCGGGCGGACCGGCAAGGCGGCCCGGATCAAGGAAAAAATCTAGAGCCTGTCTCAAATTAGCTCGTGACCGCGTTGCGGTGCGAGTGGCCGCGAGGCAAGGCATGGGGAGCGCGGTTTGGTATATCCAAACAAGCGACGAGCAACGCCGCCACTCGCGCCGTAACCCGTTGGGCCGGGTCCATTTTTCCGCAGGCCCGCGTTGCCGCTCGCTGATGTAGCGGTGCTACACGGCGCTCGCGGCGCCAAGGCCTGCGAAAAAAATGGCCGTCGGCGCGGCCACGAGCCATTTTGAGACAGGCTCCAGGATTTCAAGCCATATCACAGTTCACGCAACGTGGTTGTGGTACATACGTCGTCTGAACCATTCCGCCTGAGCGGGGTCTCTCGAGGCATGAATCCCGGAAAAATCCAGTCGCATGGACGGACTGTCGCGCTGCTGTCGATTCTCGGCACGCTATGCGGCTGCGCCTCGCTCGTATCGAGCGCGGCCAGCCAGTTTGCCGACAACCTGTCCTCGGCCGTGTTGAATCAGGACGATCCCGAGACTGCGCGCGCGGCCATTCCCTCATACATGATCCTCATCGACAGCATGATCGAGGGCAATCCGCGTGACCCCAGCCTGCTGTCTTCGGCGGCGACGCTGTATGCATCCTACGGCGCCGTGTTCGCGGACGACGCCGAGCGCGCAAAGCGGCTCACGCGCAAAGCGCGCCGCTATGCCTTGCTCGCGATGTGCGAAACCTACGCGGATGCCTGCAACTGGCGCAGCCTGAACTACGACGATTTCGTCGCCAGTCTCGAACGGGTCTCCGGCAGGCACTCCGAACGGCTGTATACCTACGGATTCGCGACGCTCGCTTATTTGCGCGCGCACAGCGACGACTGGAACACGCTCGCGGAGTTGCCGCAGATCGAAGCCCTGTTCGAACACTATCTCGATATCGCGGACGGCGAAATCAGTCCGGCGACGCATACCTACATGGGGATATTGCTTACGCTGAGGCCACCCGCGCTGGGCGGCAGGCCGGAAGAGGCACGCGCGCATTTCGAGGAGGCGATCGCGCTCAGCGATGGGCGGGATCTGACGGCAAAGGTCGAATATGCGCGTAGCTACGCAAAACTGCTATACGATCGCGAGTTGCACGATCGCCTGCTCGAGGACGTACTCTCGGCCGATCCCTATGCAAACGATCTCACGCTCGGAAACGTGCTCGCGCAGAGGGACGCGGCAGAACTCCTCGCGCAAGCTGAAGATTATTTCTGAATTACCGATCTCTTTGAGTCAATGGGCATGACGATGAAGAAAACTCTTTTTGTTTGGCTGCTCCTCTCATGGGCGGGACTCGCCGATGCGCAGGTGCTGAAGATCGCGACCGTCACGCCGGAAGGATCGCAGTGGATGGAAGAAATGCGCGCAAGCGCGGCCGAGATCAAGGAAAAGACGGACGGCCGCGTGCAGGTTAAGTATTACGGCGGCGGGGTCATGGGCAACGACGCCAAGGTCCTCGGACGAATTCGCATCGGCGCCCTGCAGGGCGGCGCGTTCACGCCGGTTGCCCTGAGTTCCCAGTACCGCGACCTGAATCTGTACGGCTTGCCGCTGATATTCGATTCGGAGGAGGAGGCCGCCTTCGTGCGCGAGCGTATCGATGCGAAGCTCACCGAGGGGCTGGAAAAGGCCGGATTCGTGAGTTTCGGCTTCGCGGCCGGCGGCTTCGCGGTCATCATGTCGAACACGCCGGTCAGCAAGCTGGAGGACCTCAAGGGCAAGCGAGTCTGGGTGCCGGAGGGCGACAAGATCAGCTATTCGTCGATGGAGGCACTGTCGCTTTCCCCCGTTACATTGCCGCTGACCGACGTGTTGACCGGTCTGCAAACGGGACTCATCGATATCGTCGCGATGTCGCCGATCGGCGCACTGGTGCTGCAGTGGCACACGAAGCTCAAGTACATGACCGAGTTGCCGCTCGTGTATACGGTGGGTTTCATGGCCGTCGACAAGAAGTCGTTCGCGAAGCTCGCGCCAGCGGACCAGGCCGTGGTTCGTGACGTCATGACAAGGACTTACGAGCAATTCGACCGCAGCAATCTCATCGATAACAAGGGCGCCAGGGACGCCCTGTTGAACACCGGAATCGAGACCGTCGCATTCGACCGTGACGAGGTCGACCGGGTACGCCGAGTCATGCAGCAGTCGAATCGCAAACTCGGCGAAAACGGAAACTTCACGCTGGGCATGTACGACGAGATCCTGGGCTACGTCGCAGAGTACCGCTCCAAGATGGCCCGGGCGGAGCAAAGCGCAACCGTCGATACGAGCGCTGCCAGCGACTGAGCACGCCCCGGTTTGAAAAACCTTCTCTCCCGACTGGAACGCCTCGGCCGGATCGCCGAAGACACGGCGCTCGTTATCCTGCTTTGCGGGATGATCGTGCTGGCCGTCGGCCAGATCGTACTCCGCGAGATCTTCGCGACGGGGTTCGTCTGGGCCGACGAACTCGTCAAGTTACTGGTCCTGTGGCTCGCGATGGTGGGATCGATAGCGGCCAGTCGCGACAACCGCCACATCCGTATCGACGCGCTGTCACACGTGCTGCCCGACAAGGCAATCGTCGCGACGCGGATTCTCGTCGACCTCTTCGCCGCTTTCGTGTGCGGCGTCATCGCGTGGCACGCGTTCCGCTATCAGCAGCTCGAAATCGAATTCGGCGATACGGTCCTCATCAACACGCCCGCATGGCTGGCACACGTGATCGTGCCGGTCGCGTTTACCCTCGTGAGCTACCGTTTTGTCGTGCTCGTCGCATGGCAGCTGTATTCGCTGGCATCCGGCGACGATCGCAGGCCGGCCGAATGATCCTGATCAGCCTGATTCTGATTCTGCTCGCGGTCTTCGGCGCACCGCTGTTCGCCGTGATCGCGAGCAGCGCGATGGTGGGTTTCCTCCGCGAGGACACGGACCTCATGAACATGGCGCTCGAGGTGCTGAGCATCGCGGACCTGCCGTTTCTCGCCGCGATTCCGCTGTTCACGTTCGCGGGCTACGTGTTGAGCGAAAGCAACGCGCCCAAGCGGCTCGTCAGGCTGACCGGCGCCATGCTCGGCTGGATGCCGGGCGGGCTGGCCATAGTCTGTCTCGCGGCATGCGCTTTTTTCACCGCGTTCACCGGCGCGTCGGGGGTCACGATCATTGCGCTCGGCGCGATACTCTACCCGGCGCTCGCCCACGACGGCTATCCGGAAAAATTCAATCTCGGCCTCGTCACCTCCTCGGGCAGTCTCGGTCTGCTGTTTGCGCCCTCCCTGCCGCTGATCCTGTACGGCGTCGTCGCCGAGGTTTCCATCGACGATCTGTTCCTGGCCGGCATCTTGCCGGGCATGGTGATGCTCGTGATGCTCTCGGGATGGTGCCTGTGGGTGAATCGTGCCAATCGCAAGCCCCTGAGTTCGTTTTCGTTCCGTGAACTCGGCGGCGCCATGCGCGAGGCGATCTGGGAGCTGCCGCTGCCCGTCGTGGTGCTCGGCGGTATTTATTCCGGGTTTTTCGCCGTCTCCGAGGCGGCCGCGATTACGGCGCTGTATGTCCTCATCGTCGAGGTCCTGATCATGCGCGAGATCCGGATTACCGACCTGCCGCGCATCATCCGCGCGTCGATGGTGCTCGTCGGCGGCATATTGCTGATCCTCGGCGTTTCGCTGGCATCGACAAACTACATGATCGGCGCGGGCATCCCGCAGCAGTTGTTCGACGTCGTCGCGAGCCTGGTGTCGAGTCAGGCGACGTTCCTCGTACTGCTGCTCGTGTTCCTGCTGATCCTCGGGGCGATCCTCGATATCTTCTCGGCGATCGTCCTCGTCGTGCCGCTGATCCTGCCGATTGCGGCCGGTTACGACGTCAATCCCGTGCATCTCGGCATCGTGTTTCTCGCCGCGATGCAGCTCGGGTACCTGACGCCCCCGGTCGGCCTGAACCTGTTCATTGCGAGCTATCGTTTCGAGAAGCCGATCATGCACGTGTACTCGGCGACGTTTCCGTTTTTGATCATCCTCATGCTTTCGGTGATTCTCATCACGTTCTGGCCGGGCCTGTCGCTGTGGCTGGTTGCGGATGGATGAGGGCCGGCCCGGAACAGGGCTTCTCCGTGGCGGCGAGACGACGCGCGCGAGCTGCGGAAGGCGGAGAAACGGCGGTACACTGTGCCGCACGAGCTACGGGGATGCTTGATGAGTGAGGCAAATTTTTTCGTGCGCCTGATATCCGCCGTCTGGCAGGGCGCAAACGTTGTCCGCAAGGTACTGCACCTGCTGTTGCTGCTGTTCATCTTCCTGGTGTTTTTCGGGGCGATCTCCGGCACGGCGCCTGTATTGCCGACCGAGGCAGCGCTCGAGATCCGGCCGGTCGGTTTCCTCGTCGAGGAATACAAGGGTGACCCGTTCGAACGCGCGGTGCAGGATCTGATCGGTGAGGCGCCGCCGCAGACCGTCGTACAGGAGATCGTCGACGCCTTGCGTTACGCGAGCAGCGACGACCGCATACTCGCGGTCCATCTCGACCTGAGCGCGCTCGCGGGCGGCGGCCTTGCGAAACTTCAAACCGTCGCCGAGGCCGTCACTGCGTTTCGCAGATCGGGCAAGACCGTGATCGCGAGCGGCGATTTCTTCACACAGGCGGGCTATTACATCGCGGCGCATGCCGACGAGGTCTACCTGCATCCCGAAGGCCTCGTGCTGCTGCAGGGATACGGCAGCTTTCGTACCTACTACAAGGAGGCGATCGACAAGCTGCGCATCGATTGGAACATCTTTCGCGTCGGCACGCACAAGTCGTTCGTAGAGCCGTACACGCGCATGGATATGTCCGACGAAGCGCGCGAGGACATGTCACGGCTGACCGGACAGATGTGGGACATGTACCGCAGCGGCGTCGCCGCCGCGCGCGGACTGAACGAGACCGCGATCGACTCGTTTACCGACGGGCTGCTCGACGTGCTCGAAAGAACCGGGGGCGACCTGGCCGCCGCGGCGCTCGAGCAGGGCCTTGTCGACGATCTCCTGTCGCGTCGCGAGATCCGCCAGCGGCTTATCGGCATCGTCGGCGAGGACGAGGAGTTTCCCGATGCGCATCGCGCCGCGGACATGCGGACCTATCTCGCGCAGATGCGCTTACTCAAGGGTGAAGACGTACGCGAGAAGAACGTTGCGATCGTCGTTGCTTCCGGTGACATCGTGTTCGACTCGCCGCCACCGGGAATGATCGGCGCCGATACCACCAGCCGCCTGCTGCGGCGTGCACTGGCCGACGAGTCGGTCGCGGCGGTCGTGCTGCGAATCGACAGCCCGGGCGGCAGCGCGTTTGCGTCCGATGTGATCGCCAGCGAAGTGGCGGCTCTGCAGGAGGCGGGCAAGCCCGTCGTCGCATCGATGAGCAGCACGGCCGCATCGGGCGGCTACTGGATTGCCGCCGGGGCGGATCGAATCATCGCGAGCCCGTCCACGGTCACCGGGTCGATTGGCATATTCGGCATGTTTCCGACGTATCAGCGCAGCATCGATGCACTCGGATTGGCCGTCGATGGCGTCGGCTCGACGAAATGGGCGGGCGAACTGCGGCCGGACCGTGAAATGTCGCCGCACGCCAAACAGCTGATTCAAATGGTCGTCACCGAGGGGTACGACGATTTCGTCTCCCGCGTCGCGGCTAATCGCGACATGGAGAAATCCGAGGTCGACGCGATCGGGCAGGGCCGGGTATGGATCGGCGCCGATGCGGTGGGCAAAGGACTCGTCGATGCTCTGGGAGACCTCGACGACGCGGTCGCCGAGGCGGCGAGCATCGCCGCATTGCCCGATGGCGGCTACGGCCGGAAATCGATCCAGACCGAACTGTCTCCCGTCGAACAAATGATCATCGATCTGCTGGGCGTTGCGAGGCTTGCGGGACTCGAGTCGTTGCCGGGCGCGTTGGGCCCCGGCCGGCTCGAAATGCTTGCGCGGACGCTCGACTCGGCGCTCGCGCCTGTCGTCGAGTTCGACGACCCGAAAGGCGTCTATGCGCACTGCCTGTGCCTGTTCGAATGATCGCGGTACCGGCTCGCCGGTCAACGCTCCGAACGATTCGCGCACTCGATGCACAGGGAGGCGGTCGGATCGATTTCGAGTCGCCGCGGGTCGATCGGCCGATCGCAGTCCAGGCAATTACCGTACACGCCGTCTTCGATGCGCTGCAAAGCGGCGGAGACTTTGCGTAAGCCGAGCCTGTGTCGCTGCAACGACGCTTGCGCCATCGCCTGTGCCTGCATCGCATCCATCCGCGACAAGCGTCCGACCCGGGACTGGTCGAGTTCCACGACGGCGGCGGAGCCGGCGTCGCTGTCGGCGACGGCTTCGAGCTCGTCGCGCAGTCGCAGCAGGGCGGCCTTGAATTCGTGGATTGCCAAGTCGTGAATGGCCTTGCGTTCGCTCATGCGTCGAATGTCGTGCGCAGCTGGGGAGCGCGCGTGCGACGCGCGAATCAGCCCGTCGAGGGCTTGTAAAGGACGGCGAATACCGCGCCGACGATTACGAAGCCGATGACGCCTGTGACAAACCAGATAAAAGCGAGCTCAGCGGTTATCGGATACACCACGTAGGAAACGACGGAAAACGGAATGGCGTAAAACAGCCCCATGAGGGCGCCGAAGCGCACACCTTCCATGACGCCCCTGTTCTCGCAGCCGTAGGTGAATATGTAGCAAAAAACCAGCAGGTAGACGGCATCGCCGACGATCATCATCCACATCATCGGATCCATGTCTGCACGCGGCCGGAATACCGAGGCCAGTGACTCATAGGTCGCCGAGAGTCCGATCTGGTGGACCATGAAGTTGTATACCTCCATAATGATGAATACGACGATCCAGCCGATCCAGAATGTCTTGTTGCCGAGCGCGTTGTTGTTCATTGTTGTCTCTCCGGTCGCAGCCCAATTCACACGCTAGACCTCGAGACGCGCGAAATCAAGGGCAGAACGCATCTAGCGCGCGAGCGCCTGCGAGTTCCCTTCCCGGGTTCCGCCATTTCGCCGATGCGGCTCTGGCCGTGGTCGATCACTGTATAATCGACGAGCGTCGACGGGAGTGCGCATGGCCGCGAAGTTCTCACACCTGAAGCCTTTTTTGTCGCAAGACGATGCGGCATCAATGTTGCGCATTGCGGAATCCTTCGGCAGCTTCGGTACTTATGCCGATGAAGCAACGGCCGACGGACTCGGAGAGGACCTGCCGCAGCG
>JBFISV010000104.1:0-7822 GCA_041608415.1 Woeseiaceae bacterium | reverse complement strand
GTCGTGCGCACGCGCAAGGGCGTGCGGCGGAAGGACGGTTCGCTGATTCGCTTCGACGGCAACGCGGCTGTATTGCTGAATGCGCGTCTCGAGCCCATCGGCACCCGGATTTTCGGCCCGGTGACAAGGGAATTGCGCACGAACCGTTTCATGAAAATTATTTCGCTGGCACCCGAGGTCCTCTAGGAACCTCGAGAACACGGTTGGACCTATGAACAAAATCAGGAAAGGCGACGAAGTCATCGTCAGGACCGGCAAGGACAAGGGGCGCCGTGGCACCGTCCTCGAGGTCCTGGCCGACGGGCGCGTGCTCGTCGAGGGCATCAATCTGGCCAAGAAGCACGTCAAGCCGAACCCGAACATGGGAGAGCAGGGCGGCATCAAGGACAAGGCGATGCCGATCGATGGCTCGAACATCATGGTCTTCAATCCGAAGACCAAGCAGGGTGAGCGCGTCGGATTCAAAATCGACGGATCGGGCAACAAGGTCCGTGTCTTCAGGAGCGGCGAAGTCGTCGACATTTAACGGCAAGTGATCGCCATGGCATACGCATGCATGGCGAGAGAGATACGATAGATGGCACGTTTACAGGAAAAATACACGACGCAGCTGGCGGGTGAGATACAGGCGAAACTGGGTCTCGACAATCCGATGCAGGTGCCGAAAATCACGAAAATCACGCTCAACATGGGCGTGGGCGAAGCCGTGGCCGACAAGAAGGTGCTCGAGAACGCACGCTCCGACATGGAGAAGATCGCAGGCCAGAAGCCGATCATCCGCGCGGCGCGGAAGTCGGTGGCGAGCTTCAAGATTCGCGAGGATTTCCCGATCGGCTGCAAGGTTACCTTGCGGCGCGAGCGCATGTACGAGTTCCTCGACCGCCTCGTGAATATCGCGATTCCGCGCGTGCGCGATTTCCGCGGTCTGAACCCGAAGTCGTTCGACCGCCAGGGAAATTACAGCATCGGCGTCCAGGAACAGATCATTTTTCCGGAAATAAATTACGACGAGGTCGACGCGCTGCGCGGCATGGATATCACGATAACGACCACGGCGCGTAACGCCGAGGAAGGCCGCGCCCTTCTGGAAGCATTCAATTTTCCGTTCAAGAAGTAGCGGGGAACCGGGAGTGAGGATCGGCAAGCACATCGATTCGATCCCGCCGCGAAACGATTCGAATTAATCAAGCAACGAGTACCTATTACGATGGCCAAAAAGTCGATGATCGAACGCGAACTGAAGCGCAGCAAGCTCGTCGCCAAGTATGCAAAAAAGCGAGCCGAGCTGAAGGCGATCATTCGCGACGTCAACAGCAGCGACGAGGAGCGCCTGAACGCACAGGCGAAGCTGAACGCGATGCCGCGCGATGCGAGCCCGACGCGGCAGCGAAATCGCTGCGCGATCACGGGGCGCCCGCACGGCGTGTACCGGAAGTTCGGCCTGGCGCGCAACAAGCTGCGTGAGGCGGCGATGCGGGGCGAGATTCCCGGTCTGACCAAGGCGAGTTGGTAGGCGGAGACAGGCAATGAGTATGACGGACCCGATTTCAGACATGCTGACGCGCATTCGTAACGGTCAGAAAGCGCGCAAGGTCAGTGTCGCAATGCCGGCTTCCAAAGCGAAGGAAGCCATTGCACAGGTATTGCTCGACGAGGGCTACATCACGGCGTTCGCGACGGAGGGCGAAGGCGCCGGGCGGACGCTCAACGTGGAGCTCAAGTATTTCGAGGGCGTGCCCGTGATCGAGAGCATCGAGCGCACGAGCAAGCCGGGCCTTCGCGTCTATCGCGGCAAGGACGACCTGCCCAAAGTGCTCGGCGGCCTGGGCGTGGCGATCGTGTCGACCTCGGCCGGCGTCATGAGCGATGCCAAGGCGCGTGAGAAAGGAGTTGGCGGTGAGGTGCTCTGCGTCGTTTCGTAGAGCCGTATACCTCGTCGAGCAGAGACAAGACTATGTCAAGAATTGCTAAAACACCGGTGGAATTGCCGCAAGGCGTGGAGTTCAGCCAGACGGGCAATGTCGTCACCATCAAGGGCGGCAAGGGTTCGCTGTCGCTGGAGTTGAACAGCGAAGTCGAGCTGTCGCACGAGGGCAACGTGCTGCAGGTGGCGCCGCGCTCGGGCTCGCGTTTCGCGACGGCGATTGCCGGCACGATGCGCTCGCTGCTGGCGAACATGGCCGAGGGCGTGACGGCGGGCTTCGAGCGCAAGCTGGAACTCGTCGGCGTCGGCTATCGGGCACAGGCGCAGGGCAAGAAGCTGAGCCTGACGCTGGGATTCTCGCATCCCGTCGAACACGTGATTCCGGACGGTGTCGAGGTCGAGACGCCGAGCCAGACGGAAATCGTGATCCGCGGCGCCGACAAGCAGAAGGTCGGCCAGGTCGCGGCCGAAATTCGCCGCTATCGCCCGCCCGAGCCCTACAAAGGCAAGGGCGTGCGTTACGCCGGCGAGCGCGTCGTGATCAAGGAAGCGAAGAAGAAGTAGGGCGGCCGGGATTACAGACCGGGCATGAATTCCTGAGGTTAACGGGTATGAGACTGAGCAAGAAAGACAACCGCATTCGCCGCGCGCGCAAGGCTCGCGCGAAGATCCGCGAGCTGGGCACGAATCGCCTGAGCGTGCACCGCACGCCGCGGCACATCTATGCGCAGATTATCGGCGCCGGCGGTGGCACCGTGCTGGTCGCCGCATCGACGCTCGAGGCCGACGTGCGCAAGGGCGTGAAGAACGGCGGCAACGTCGAAGCGGCGGCAATCGTCGGTGCGCGCATTGCAGAGAAGGCCAAGGCGGCGGGCATCGACACGGTCGCATTCGATCGTTCCGGTTTTCGCTACCACGGGCGCGTCAAGGCGCTGGCCGATGCGGCGCGCGAAGCGGGCCTCAAATTCTAGGGCAAAAGTCTCGAGCGGAAATTTTCGACAGTAAACCAATTACGACGGCCCGCGGGCCGTTCTGGATCAAACGATGGCAAGAAACGAACACTCACAATCGGGCGACGACTTCATCGAGAAACTCGTCACCGTCAATCGCGTTGCGAAAGTCGTCAAGGGCGGCCGCCAGTTCGGTTTCACCGCGCTGACGGTTGTCGGCGACGGACAGGGCCAGGTCGGCTTCGGTTACGGCAAGGCGCGCGAGGTGCCGATCGCGATTCAGAAGGCGATGCAGAACGCCCGTAAGAACATGATTTCGGTCAACCTGAACAACGATACCTTGCAGTACGCCAAGAAAGGACGCCACGGTGCCACGCTGGTTTACATGCAGCCCGCGTCCGACGGTACTGGCGTAATCGCGGGCGGTGCGATGCGGGCCGTGTTCGAGTGCGCCGGCGTGCGCAACGTGCTGGCGAAGAGCTATGGCTCGCGCAACCCGATCAACGTCGTGCGCGCGACCATACGGGCGCTGTCGAAGATTCATTCCCCGCAGGCGATTGCGGCGAAGCGGGGCAAGAAAGTCAAGGAGATCGTGGCCTGACGGTCCGATTGGCGGCAAGAGACTAGCGGATAAAGAGACGGGATCATGGCGACTCCAAAAGAACTGAAGGTGACGCTCAGGAAAAGCAAGTACGGGCGGCTCAAGAGCCACAAGGCCTGTATTGCCGGGCTCGGCCTGCGCAGAATCAATCAGACCGTGACGGTCCGGGATACGGCCGAGAATCGCGGCATGATCGAGCGAATTTCATACCTGGTCTCGGTCGAGGAAAACTGATATGCGACTCAACGAGCTGGCGCCCGGCAAGGGCGCGAAAAACGACGGTAAGCGTCGCGGGCGCGGCCATGCGGCCGGACAGGGCAAGACCAGCGGCCGTGGCCAGAAAGGCCAGCATGCACGCTCGGGCGGCTATCACAAGGTCGGCTTCGAGGGCGGCCAGATGCCGCTGCAGCGGCGGCTGCCGAAGGTCGGCTTCCGGTCCCGGATGTCCAAGTACCGGGCCGAATTGCGGCTGCACGAGCTCGCCATCCCGAAGGATGACGTCATCGACATCGACGTGTTGAAACGCCTGCGGCTGGTGCCGGCGATTGCGACCAAGGTCAAGGTCATATTGTCGGGCGAACTCGACAAGCCGGTGAAACTCAAAGGTATTGCCGTCAGCAAGGGCGCGCGGGCGGCGATCGAGAAAGCCGGCGGCAGCGTCGAAGCGTAGGTCAACAGGAAGCGAACGTGGCTAAGAAGCCCCCACAAAATCCGGCCGACATGGCAAAAGCCGCAGGCAAACTGGCCGAGCTCAAAGCGCGGATCCTGTTTCTGCTGGGCGCATTGATCGTGTTCCGCATCGGTACGTTCATTCCCGTGCCGGGTGTCGATCCGGCCGCGCTCGCCAACTTCTTCGGCCAGCAAAGCGGTAACCTGCTCGGGCTGTTCAACCTGTTCTCGGGCGGCGCGCTGGCGCGCTTCGGTCTGTTCGCGCTCGGCATCATGCCGTACATCTCATCGTCGATCATCATGCAGATGGCGAGCCATATCGTTCCGAGCCTGCAGCAGCTGCGCAAGGAAGGTGAGCAGGGCCGGCGCCAGATCATCAAGTACACGCGCTGGGGTACGGTGGCGCTCGCCAGTTTTCAGTCGATCGCCGCGGCCTCGTGGCTGCAGAATCAGGCCGGACTCGTCGTGAATCCGGGTCCGAGTTTCCTGCTGACGGCGTGCATTACGCTCGTCACGGGAACCATGTTCCTGATGTGGCTCGGTGAACAGATCACCGAGCGCGGCATCGGCAACGGTATTTCGATGATCATCCTGGCCGGTATCGTCGCGGGCATGCCGGCGGCCGTCGCCGGGACCGCCGAACTCGTGCGCAACGGCGAGATGTCCCCCGCCACGGCCATCCTCATGCTGATCGGTGCGATTGCGGCAATCGTGTTCGTCGTGTACATGGAGCGGGCGCAGCGCCGCATCACGGTCAATTATGCGCGCCGGCAGCAGGGCCGGAAGATGTTCGCGGCCCAGAGCACGCACCTGCCCTTCAAGATCAATATGTCAGGTGTGATTCCGCCGATTTTCGCCTCGAGCATCCTGATGTTCCCGGCGACGATCGCGCAGTTTTTCGGCCAGGCAGCGGACCCGAGCCAGTTTCAGCGCTTCCTGCAGACGCTGGGCGCGAACCTCGGGCCCGGGCAGCCGATCTATGTGCTGCTGTACGCCGGCCTGATCGTGTTCTTCTGTTTTTTCTACACCGCGCTCATGTACAACTCGAAGGACACGGCGGACAATCTCAAAAAGGCGGGCGCTTTCCTGCCCGGCATCCGGCCTGGGGCGCACACGGCCGATTACATCGACAAGGTGCTCACGCGGCTGACGTTCTGGGGCGCCATCTACATCGCCGGTGTCTGCCTGCTTCCCGAATTCGTGCGCATGTTCTATCCGAGCGTGCCGTTCACCTTCGGCGGTACGTCGCTGCTGATTCTCGTCGTGGTCACGATGGATTTCATGTCGCAGATGCAGGCGCACGCTATGAGTCAGCAGTACGAGGGCATGATGCAAAAAGCCAACCTGCGCAATTACGGCAGGAGCGGCCAGATACGCTGAGGAAACCCGGCGGAGATTGGAGATCAGCTCATGAAAGTCAGAGCATCAGTTAAGAAAATATGCAGGAACTGCAAGATCATTCGGCGCAACGGGGTTGTACGGGTGATCTGCACCGATGCGCGGCACAAGCAGCGCCAGGGATAAGAGAGGAATATTTAAGTGGCACGTATAGCAGGCATAAACATTCCGTTGGGCAAACACGTCGTCGTCGCGCTGACGTCGATCTACGGTATCGGCAACTCGCGCGCGAGAAAGATCTGCGAGGCCGCGAACGTCGCGCCGCACACGCCGGTCAAGGACCTGGCGGAGCCCGAGGTTGCGCATCTGCGCACCGCGGTCGCTAATTTCACCGTGGAGGGCGATCTGCGTCGCGAGGTATCGATGAACATCAAGCGCCTGATGGATCTAGGCACGTACCGCGGCATACGTCACCGCCGCGGCTTGCCGCTGCGCGGCCAGCGTACGCGCACGAACGCCAGGACGCGTAAAGGCCCGAGACGGCCGATCAAGCGATAAGGGAATGTATCCGAAGAGCGTGGCACGCGATGGATGTGCCGCATTGCAGGTGTCGAATTGACGGCTGCGTGCGAACAACGCATGAACGAACGCCAAGCAATTTCAGTATGAACTGAACAGAACGATTGACGAGGAAACAAAGTTGGCAGAAGCAAAGAAAAAGAAGGTCAAAAAGCATGTGCTCGACGCGGTCGCGCACATCCATGCGTCCTTCAACAACACGATCATCACGATCACGGATCGCCAGGGCAACGCGTTGTCGTGGGCGACGGCGGGCGGCTGCGGGTTTCGCGGTTCGCGCAAGTCGACGCCATTTGCGGCGCAGGTCGCCTCGGACAAAGCCGGCAAGGTGGCGCTCGAATTCGGCGTCAAGAACCTGGACGTGAAAGTGCGCGGTCCGGGCCCCGGCCGCGAGTCGGCGGTGCGTGCGCTCAATGCGCTGGGCTTTCGTATCCAGCACATAGAGGACGTGACCCCAATTCCTCATAACGGCTGCCGTCCGCCGAAAAAACGCCGAGTGTAGAGGTTTATAACTCATGGCAAGATATTTAGGACCAAAATGTAAACTGTCGCGCCGCGAAGGCACGGACCTGTTTTTGAAAAGCGGCGTGCGTCCGCTGGAGTCGAAATGCAAGCTCGACGTCCCCCCCGGCGGCGCGGCACAGCGCCGGCCGCGATTGTCGGACTACGGGCTGCAGCTGCGGGAGAAACAGAAGCTGCGTCGCATGTACGGCGTACTCGAGCGCCAGTTCCGCAACTATTACAAGCGGGCCGCGCAGCTCAAGGGCTCGACCGGTGAAAACCTGTTGCGCCTCCTCGAGGGCCGTCTCGACAACGTCGTATATCGGATGGGCTTTGCGGCGACCCGCGCGGAAGCGCGCCAGCTCGTCAGCCACAAGAGCGTCGAGGTCAACGGCAAGCCGGTCAACATCCCGTCGGCGCAACTCAAGGCCGGTGATGCGGTAGGCATTCGCGAAAAGGCGAGAAAACAGCTTCGCATCCAGAATGCGATGGAAATCGCGGGTCAGGTCGGTCTTCCGGACTGGGTCGAAGTGGATGGGAAGAAAATGTCGGGCGTTTTGAAATCGCTGCCGGACCGGGAAGACATCCTGCCGGACATCAATGAAAACCTCGTCGTCGAGCTGTACTCCAAGTAGTCAGGAAGGTATTCAACCATGCTGGAATCTGTACACGAATTTTTGAAG
Organism: Woeseiaceae bacterium; assembly: GCA_041608415.1. Lineage (GTDB taxonomy): Bacteria > Pseudomonadota > Gammaproteobacteria > Steroidobacterales > Woeseiaceae > UBA1847. The sequence goes on along the minus strand of JBFISV010000104.1, from coordinate 577 downwards.
CCGCGCGTCGTCAAAGTAACGCCGGTCAACGATTTGCAAGCCAAGGTCACGATCGAACCGTTCGAACGCGGCTTCGGACATACGCTCGGCAACGCGCTGCGGCGAATTCTTCTGTCGTCGATGCCGGGTGCGTCGATCACGGAGGCCGAAATCGAGGGCGTGCTGCACGAATACACGAGCATCGAGGGCGTGCAGGAAGATGTCGTCGACATTCTGCTGAACCTGAAGCAGGTCGCCGTGCGCATGCACGCCCGCGACACGGCGGAACTCAGGATCTCGAAGCGCGGCCCGGGACCGGTGACCGCCGGCGATATTCAGCTCGACCACGACGTCGAGATCATGAACCCCGAGCTCGTTATCGCCAACCTTACGAGCGCGGGCGAACTCAACGTCATTCTCAAGGTCGAGCGCGGCCGGGGTTACCGGCCCGCAACGCAGCGCCCGGCGTTCGAAGAGCAGACCGGCCCGATCGGGCGGCTGCAGCTCGATGCGTCGTTCAGCCCCGTGCACCGCGTGACCTACAACGTCGAAGCGGCGCGCGTCGAACAGCGGACGGACCTGGACAAGCTGATCATCG
>JBFISV010000103.1:0-7845 GCA_041608415.1 Woeseiaceae bacterium | reverse complement strand
GGTCACGACGAGGTTGCTTTCATCCAATACCCGGTAGTCTCGGATAGTCCCCTCGAAGATGCAATCCGAACCTCGCGACGATGCGCGTGAATCGGCCTCGCCGGGTGCCTGCCCAGTGCCCGCACAAGCTACGAAAAAACATGAGAAAAATACGATTAATAATTGTTTTATAACACTTTTTTTCATCTTTTTTCTCCTAAGCCATGCCCTTTTCCATCGTACCGAGATGACGAAATTTTAATCAGATTTGTCCCGCGATTCGGCATTAAGTTCACGTCTGTTCCGCAAGCTCGCGACGCCGCGCGCGGCCTTCAGGGGCCCGTCGCGACAGGGCGTTCCGGGTCCCGGATCCACTCGCTCCATGACCCCACGTACAGGCGCGGCTCGCGGAGGCCAGCAAGGCTCGCCGACAGCGCCAGGTGGCAGGCCGTCACCCCGGAGCCGCACATGACGCTCCACTCGCCGCCGGTGCCCGGCACCGGCGCGTCGGCCCACACGGCCTCGAGGTCGCGCGTTTCCCGGAACCGCCCGTCGGACGCCAGACTGAGCCCGAACGGCAGGTTGACGGCGCCGGGAACGTGGCCCGCGACCCGATCGATCGGTTCGCGCTCGCCACGGAATCTCGCGGCGTCGCGTGCATCGACGAGACGCGGATTCCTGCCGGCCCGCAGGCTTTGCTCGATCTCCGTCGTCGTCACGATGCACCCGGACCGCGGCGAGCCCCGGAAGGAAGCCGCAAGCGCATCGACCGCGCCGTGCTCCAACGGTCGCCGTTCGGCGACCCACGCGGCAAAACCACCGTCGAGTAACGCGACCCGATCGTGACCCAGCCAGCGCAACATCCACCAGGCGCGCGCCGCAATTGCACCGCTGCCTTCGTCATAGACGACGAGAGTCTTGTCGTTGCCAACGCCGAGTCCGGCCAAGGTTTTCGCGGCTGCGCCGGGCGCAGGCAGCGGATGACGTCCGCTGCTCGCCGTGATCGGCCCTGCAAGGTCGCGATCGAGATCGGCATGGACCGCCCCGGGCAGGTGCGCCGCGATCCAGGACGCTCGGCCGCCCGGTGGGTCCATCAAGTCGAAGCGGCAATCGAGGACACGGAGCGCGGGGTCGCTCAGCTGCCGCTGCAATTGGGCGGTGGATATCAACGGGCCGAACTTCGACATCGCCGGGCCTCCTCATCGCCGCCGGGAGGCGAACTTGTTTAAGTTGCTTTCGTCGTAGACAATACTGCGCTGCGCAACGCGGCGTCGCAACATCCGAAGGTGGAGAAAAATCCGTGGAAAAGATCCTTGTCGGCTTGAAACGAGCCGTTGACTATAACGTGCGGGTCAGAGTAAAGGGCGACGGCAGCGGCGTCGAGACCGATGGCGTCAAAATGAGCATTAATCCGTTTGACGAAATCGCACTCGAGGAAGCGCTGCGCATCAGGGATCGTGGCGATGCCAGTGAAGTAATCGTACTTTCTATCGGTCCTGCCGAGGCGCAACAGCAGTTGCGCACGGGTCTCGCAATGGGCGCGGACCGCGCGTTTCTCGTGGAAACCGCGGACGCAATCGACCCGCTGCGCCGTGCGCGCGTGTTTCTTGAACTGATCCGGCGCGAAGAAGTCGACCTGGTGATCGTCGGCAAGCAGGCGATCGACGACGACAACAGCCAGACCGGTCAGATGCTGGCCGCAATCTGGGGCCGCCCGCAAGCGACCTTCGCTTCGAAGGTCGAGATCCAGGGCGGCACCGCAACCGTTACTCGGGAGGTCGACGCCGGGCTCGAAACGATAGAGATCGATCTGCCGGCCGTCATTACCACGGACCTGCGTCTCAACGAGCCGCGGTACGTCAAACTGCCGGACATCATGAAGGCGAAGAAAAAGCCGCTCGAACAGATACCGCTGGCCGACCTCGGCATCGAGGCCGCTGCCGTCATCGAAGAAACGCGCTACGAACCGCCCGCACAGCGGCAGAAAGGCGTCATGGTGGATGACGTCGCCGCGCTGGTCGCCGCCCTCAAAGACAAAGGACTCGTGTAATGGCAAAACTACTGCTGATCGCCGAGCATGACGGCACCGCACTGAACCCGAGCACGGCCAAATGCGTGACCTGTGCCGCGGCTATCGATGGCGTGCAAATCGACGTGGCCGTCTTCGCGGCCTCGGCTGGCGCGGTCGCCGCAGAGGCGGCGCGCCTCGAGTCCGTTGCCAGGGTGCTGACCGTCGAGAATCCGGCGAACGAGCATCCGCTGGCTGCCGTGCTCGCACCGCAAGTCGTCGCTCTCGCCGACGGTTACGATTACGTCTTCGGGCCCTCCACGACCTTCGGCAAGGACCTGCTGCCGCGTGTCGCGGGTCTTTTGGGCGTCAATCAGATCAGTGACATCATGAGCGTCGAGGGCAGCCACACGTTCAAGCGTCCCGTCTACGCGGGCAATGCGATCGTAACCGTCACGGCACCCGGTGGGCACCCCGTGGTTGCAAGCGTGCGAACGGCGTCCTGGCAGGCGGCGGGCGCCGGTAACTCGGCTCCCGTCGAATCGGTCGAAGTGACGGCCGAAATCCCGTCGCACACGCGTTACGTCGGCGTTGCGACCGGCACGTCCGACAGGCCGGATTTGCAGACCGCGACGAAGGTGGTCTCGGGCGGGCGCGCTCTCGCGAGCTCCGAAAATTTCGACATCATCTTCGCGCTGGCCGACAAACTCGGCGCCGGTGTCGGCGCTTCCCGGGCCGCCGTCGACGCCGGCTACGTGCCCAACGAGATGCAGGTCGGCCAGACCGGAAAAATCATTGCGCCGGATTTATACGTCGCCATCGGAATTTCGGGTGCCATCCAGCATCTGACCGGCATCAAGGATGCCGGCACGATCGTAGCGATCAACAAGGACGAGGAAGCGCCGATTTTCGAGGTCGCCGACATCGGACTCGTAGCCGACCTCTTCAAAGCCGTTCCCGAATTGACGGCGGCGCTGGACTGAATTTCAGACGGGCCGCTCGCAACCGGGCGCGGCTGTCAATTCTTCCTCAAGATCCATGCGAATGCCTCCGACTGGCGCCGCCCTCGTGCAATATCCAGGCTAGACTGCCTCGAGTATCGCCTCGGCTTTACTGACGGCGAACTGCCCCGGCGCTTCGACCGCGACATGTGTCGCGATACCGTCGTCGACAACGATCGCAAATCGTTGACCACGCATTCCCATACCGAACCCGGAAGCGTCCATTTCCAGGCCCAGCGCTTTCGCGTACTCCCCGTTGCCGTCGGCAAGCATCAGTACGTCGTCGCCGGCGCCGCGGTCCTTGCCCCATGCGTCCATGACGAATACGTCATTCACCGCCATGCACGCCACGGTGTCGACGCCCTTGTCACGAAACTGCCGCGCACGTTCGACGAATCCCGGCAGATGATTCATGGAACAGGTCGGTGTGAAGGCACCCGGGACCGAAACCAGCACGACCTTTTTTCCGGCGAACAATTCGTCCGTAGACACCGCGCCCGGACCCGCCTCGGTCATCACGCCGAGGGTACCGGAAGGCATTTTGTCGCCCGTTTTTATGGCCATGAACTATCTCCTCATTGCTGCTGTTTCGTGAGTCCCGATCGTGCGCCGCCGGAAGACCGGCATCGACTCGTGTCCAGGCCGCACGCGCACGCTTACGCCTGCCAAGCTGCGTTTTCGCCCGTATAATACCCGGCCAGACCGGAGGAATCATGGATTTTACACTAACCGAGGAACAGCGAATCATTCAGTCCGCGGCGCGCGAATTCGCTCAAAACGAAATTGCGCCGGTGGCCGCCGAATTCGACGAAAGCGGCGAGTTCCCGGAAGCGACGATTCGCGCTGCGGCCGAATTGGGCTTCATGGGCATCGAGGTGCCGGAAGAATACGGCGGAGCTGGACTGGATCCGATCAGTTACGCGCTGGTTATCGAGGAAATCTCCGCGGCAGACGCCGCCCATGGCACGATCGTATCGGTCAATAATTCCCTGTATGGCACCGCGCTGCTCGACTTCGGCAGCGAACAGCAGAAGCAGACCTATCTCAGGCCGGTCGCTGCGGGAGAAGTCAACGGCGCATATGCGCTGACCGAGCCGCAATCCGGATCGGATTCGCGCGCGATGCGCGCGCGCGCGGCGCTGTCGGCCGATGGCAGTCACTACACGATCAATGCCAAGAAATCCTGGATCACGTCCGGACCGGTCGCGAAGTACGTCGTCCTGTTTGCACAGACCCTGCACCCCGACGGCAGTTCGCAGGGCATCAGCGCCTTCCTCATCGACGCCGACGGGGACGGATTCCAGCGCGGCAAGCACGAACCGAAGCTGGGAATTCGCGCATCGGCGACCTGCGAAATCGAACTCACGGACTACAACTGCCCGGTCGAGAACCGCATCGGGGATGAGGGACAGGGCTTCAAAATTGCCATGAGCGTGCTCGACGCCGGTCGGATCGGGATTGCGGCGCAGGCGCTCGGCATCGCGTCGGCTGCGTACGAAGCGGCGCTGCAGTATGCGCGCGAGCGCAAGGCGTTCGGTGCATCGATCGGGACCTTCCAGTCGATCCAGAACAAGCTGGCGGACATGAAAACCCGCATCGAGGCATCGCGGCTGCTCGTGCTGCGGGCGGCCTGGGCCAAGAGTGCCGCAAAACAGTCCGGCGCGAAAAATACGCTCAACGCCAGCATCGCGAAATTGTTTGCGTCGGAGACCTGCATGTGGGTCACGCACCAGGCCGTGCAGATACACGGCGGCATGGGCTACAGCAAGGAATTGCCGCTCGAGCGCTATTTCCGGGACGCCAAGATCACCGAGATTTACGAGGGCACCTCGGAAATCCAGCGCATGGTCATCGCGAGGCTCGAGACCGGCTTGCGATAAGAACCCGGTTCGACTCGTCAGAAGGCACGCAGCGGACTCATGGTGACGGGCGCGCCGCATCGCGCGGCGCACGCCAGCCCTCGCGATCCCTCATGGCAATATCCGGACCAGGGAGACTCTGATTAATTTTCGTCACACACGACGAGAATTGATCGGAGTCTTCCTAGTATTCGTTGTCCGCGACGTGAATGACGATGCCGTCCAGTGCGTCGTTGACTTCGATCTGGCAGGTCAGGCGGCTGTTGTCCTTGCGCTCGAAGGCCGCGTCGAGCATCGAATCTTCCATATCGTCCATTTCAGGAATCTTGTCCAGCCACGCTTCGTCCACATAGCTGTGGCACGTGGCGCAGGCGCAGGCGCCACCGCATTCGGCCACGATGCCATCGATGTTGTTGTTGATCGCGCCTTCCATGATCGAGTAGCCGTTCTCGACTTCGACCTCGTGGCGCTTGCCGTCGGTAGTAATGTAGATGATCTGCGGCATGCGCGGTGACGTCCTGTGAAATTTCGGCGCGGCGTAGTTTAGGGGCGATGACCGTTGCCGGTCAACGCCCCTTGCAGAGAGTTGTTGCTAGACTGGGTTCTGGACGTCAGAGCCGCTGGGATTTCTTGCGGCGGGCTTCGACTTCCGCTTGCTTCTTGCGAGCGGCTTGCGTCGCAAGGTCGATCTGACGGTTGCGCTCCTGGTCCGCTTCGATGACCCGTATCCACTGACTGGCGACGCGGCGCGCCTTGGCAACTTTCGAAGCTTCCCGAAACGCATCCTTGGCGTCGTTGTATTGACGGAGGTTGTAGAGACACATCCCGAGCGAGATCTGTGCGTTGTCGGGATTCTTCAATCCGCCTTTGCGAAGCCCGTTGCGAACCGACTTGGCGCATTCGTCGTAATTGCCGGTATTGAGATAGGCATTCGCGAGACGCACGTCGAGTTCGCCGTCGGTGCTCAGTCGGGCCGCCTCGACGAGCGCCGGGATGGCCTTGTTGTCTTCCTGCGCCAGCGTCCACGCCTGCGACAGCAGCCGGTAGTTCTTTTCACTCTTGGCAACGACACCGCTCGCCATTTTCTCCTCGAGCAACTTGGCGGCTTTGTAAGGCACTTCGCGCTGCATGAAGAGTTGCGCCATGGTGACGAACTCGCTTTCCTTTTCGAGCATGCCCTGGGTGAAGGCGGCATCATAGGCCGCGATCAGGTTCTGATCCTCACCGAGTTCCGTGTAAGCGCCCGCCAGCGAGAACCAGTAGCGCTTCTTGGGCCAGTTCTCGAGCAGTATCTTCTGGATGTCGCGCACCTTGCGATAGTCTTCCTGCTGGAAATACGCAAAGTTCAACAAGACGTACCAGTCTTCCTTGACCGGTTTGTCGCGTTCGCGCGCGATGCGCATGGCGTTTTCGATCGGCGCGACCATTTCGGCATAGCGCTGCAACTGGTAGAAAATCTGCGCCTTCAGAATAAACGGTTCCGGCGCGGGATTGGGTTCCTGGGCGAACCATTGGTCGATCAACTGCAGTGCACGCGAATATTTCTCTTCCATGACATTGAGCTGAGCGAGCGTATACGTGGTCTGCTTCAACAGCTGCGGCTCGAGGCCCGGTATTGCAATCAGGCGGTCGTAGGTCCTGATCGCGTTCGCGACATCGTCCTGGTTGTAGTAGACGAAGCCGATGTAGTTGAGCACGTTGGCCTGCTCGTATTCGGTCAGCTTGTCGGGGTCGTAAAGCCGATTCAGCATGCGCAGCGCGCCGTTGTAATCCTTGCCGTCTACGAGTTCCTGTGCCTTCTGAATCTGGTCGTAGACTTCCTTGCTGACGGCCTGCGCCTGCTTCGTCTTTTGCGCATCGCGCTTCGCGCGCTCGTCTTCTTCCTGGGCGTAGGCAGCGCCCGTCAGGAGCAGCCCGCAGGCAGCCGCGGTGCACAAGACCAATGACAATCGATTTTTGCTGGACATGTCGAATCGTTCCCTCTAGACCGGTTGAATACCGCCAGACTGCGTCGGACGACTGTGTACTTGCCGGATCAGTCCTCGATCTTGAAGGTAATCCGGGTTTTGACGTTCGGTACGTCGACGGGCACACCGTCCACCACGCGCGGCTTGTATTTGAACTTCATTACGGCACGCATGGCCGCGCGCTCGAACAGGCTGCTCGTCGAGAACAGCACCACGGGGTCGCGGACAGTGCCTGCCGTCGTTACCGTGAACGAAAGGTCGACGTAACCCTCGAGACCGCGAGACAGCGCCCGCGCCGGGTAAACCGGCGCCACCCGGACGATCGGCAGATAGTCCCCTTCCGCGATGTTCATGCCGCCGGGGCCGCCGATGTTGGTTTCGGCCGTGACGGCGGGCGGCGCAACGTTTATGGTCGGCGCGCTCGGATCCACCGAGTCCATCTCCTGCGGCGGAGCCTCGGGCGGTACCTCGGGCGGCGGTGGCGGCTTCTCGGGAGTGAAGTCCTCGACGTTCAGCGCCTCGTTGCGCCTGACGCGCACGAAATCGAGCTGCGCGCGATCGCGCGGCTTCGTGAGTGCGGCTTTGCCCGTCGCGATCAGAAGCTGCATGACGAACAGAAGACTCAACGTCACGACGACGCCTACCACGATCGAGAATACGTAACGACCAATCATGCTCTGGCTCTCCTCAGCGGGGCTTTCCGCTAAATTCCGGCTGCGGCGGGCACTGAGACTATATGAGACTCAATTTCCGCCGCGGGGTTCCTAGTCGGTGGTCGCCGCAATCGCGACATTCTTGACGCCTGCGTGCTTCGCGGCCTCCATGACGACGACGAGGAATTCATTCGTCGATTCCTTGTCGGCCTGGATGACGATCGAACCCTTCGGATTCTCGAGATGCAGCCGTTCGATGACCGATTTCACGGCCGCCGGCGGCGTCAGGCGCCTGTCTATCCAGATCTCGTCGTTCGGGCTGATCGCGATCAGGATCGACGCGTCATCCTGCTTGTCCGCCGTCGGCGCCTCGGGGCG